>NZ_JBHWPL010000043.1:0-14411 GCF_043424875.1 Trueperella sp.
AGGTCAGGCCGGTGACCTGGTAGCTAGGGGAGGACCCTCCTGCTGACGAGTCGCTGGCGGCAGGGATGGAGGTGGTGTCGGTACGTGAGGCAGGCCCGCAACAGCTGCAGCCGTGGGAGGCCATCGGCAAGAGGCGGGGCGGGGAGGTGGTCATGGGAAAGCTCCTACGGGTTGGCGGGATGCGGCGATGCTACTCTCTAGCATATACCCCATGGGGGTATATTGTGAAGGGGTGGAGGGCACGGCCCTCACGCGGGGCAGGGTGCGGTCACCGAGCAGCCTCCTCACTGTCGGGAGGGGACAGCGGGAGGCGGAGGGCAAACACCGCTCCGCGACCGGGTCCGGGGGAGGTGGCGGTGAGAGTGCCGCCGTGGGCTTCGATCAATGCCTTGGAGATGGTCAGACCGATACCGGACCCGCCGTTGTCCCGGCTGCGGGCGGCATCCCCCGGTAGAAGCGTTCGAAGATGTGTCCGAGCTGGCCAGGTGGGATGCCCTCGCCGTCATCGGCGACGTGGATGAGCGCGGTGGACGCCCCCTGGCGGTGGACGCTGATCCGGACCTGCCCGCCGGCCGGGGTGCCGCGCCTTAGGTTACGTTGAACATAAACTCCACGACGTCGCCGTCCTGCATCACGTAGTCCTTACCCTCCATGCGGACGCGGCCGTGCGCCTTCGCTTCAGCCATCGAGCCGTACTCGTCGAGCTCGTCGAAGGACACCACCTGCGCCTTGATGAAGCCGCGCTCGAAATCCGTGTGGATGACGCCGGCGGCCTGCGGGGCGGTCCAACCCTTGCGGATCGTCCACGCGCGCGCTTCCTTCGGGCCCGCCGTGAGGTACGTCTGCAAACCGAGGGTGTCGAAACCGACGCGCGCCAGCTTGTCGAGGCCCGCCTCGTCCTGGCCGGTCGATTCGAGCAACTCGCGCGCCTCGTCCTCTTCGAGCTCCACGAGCTCCGATTCAAACTTCGCGTCCAAGAAAATGGCCTCAGCGGGCGCCACCAACTCGCGCAACTCGGCCTGCATCTGCTCGTTGGCCAGACCGTCGTCGTCGGTATTAAAAACGTAAATGAACGGCTTGGTCGTCATCAGATTAAACGACTTCAGCGTCTCCTGATCGAGGTGCCGACCCGCCGCGTACAGGGTCTTGCCCTCGCCCAGAATCTCGAGCGCCTCTTCCGCCGTCTTCACGACCTCGGCCCCGATCTTCTTACCCGTCAGCTCTTTTTGAAGGCGCGGCAGCTGCTTCTCGAGCGTCTGGATGTCGGCCAGCACGAGCTCGGTGGTGATCGTGTCGATGTCCGAGCGCGGATCCACCTTCCCGTCCACGTGCGTGACGTCCGGGTCCGCGAACGCGCGCGTGACCTGGCAGATCGCGTCGGCTTCGCGGATGTTCGCGAGGAACTGGTTACCGAGGCCCTCGCCCTCCGATGCACCGCGCACAATGCCCGCAATATCGACGAACGACACGACGGCCGGCAGCACCTTCTGCGACTCGAAGATCTCCGCGAGCCGATCAAGGCGCGGGTCCGGAAGCGGCACGACGCCGATGTTCGGCTCGATCGTCGCGAACGGGTAATTCGCGGCGAGCACGTTCGCGCGGGTCAGCGCATTAAACAGGGTCGACTTACCGACGTTGGGCAGTCCAGCAATACCAATAGTTAAAGACACGCGCCCATTCTAGTGCTCCGGCTTGGCATTGCCGAACAATAACGACGACGACTGGCTCACCTTCCGCCGCCGCGGCTAGACGCCCGTCCACTCCGGGCCGTCGGCGTGGGCCGGTGGCCGGTGGAGCATGCCGCCGGACGGCTCGATGATCACCGCTTCTGGATCGGCGTCGGAAACCCTCGCGTGACCGTCGATGATGAAGGTCCACCCGTGTGGCTCGATAGCGGGAAACACGAGCGTGGCCTGCGGGTTCGTGGCGATGAGCCGCCGCTGGCTCGCCCCCACGTGCGCAACGATCACCCTGCCGTCGTCGACGAACGGATCGCACACCCACACGCGCGTCTGCCCCGCCTCGTTGGCGCCGAGGAGGATCGCCGAGCCGCCATGCTGCGTGAAATAGGCGATGTGCTCGGACAGGTCGGAGTTGGCAACGGGAATCGACATGCTCCCAGTCTAATCCCGTCCATCGCACAAGCTCGCGCATGGCAGGCGCGAGGCCGGGGTGTACTGTGATCTCGTGGCTAGAGAAATCAAAACTTTTATCTTCTTCAGCGTGGGCGTCGCGTTCCTCGCCCTCGGGCTCGCGTTTCTCACGCAAAGCGGCCTCGGTACCTCCCCGATCGGTGCGCCGATGTGGGTGCTGACGCTGGTCACCACGCTGAGTTTCGGCACATGGAACCTCGTTTTCAACGTCTGCTTCGTCGTCATACAATGGCTGCTGCTGCGTCGCGATTTCCCGCTCTGGTACTGGATTCAGGTGCCGATCGCGATCCTGTTTTCCATCCTCCTCGACGCCTTCATGGCCCTCCTGACCACGCACGCGCCCGAGGCGTACCTGGGCCGCTTCCTCTTCATGCTCGCCGGCGTGGTCATCGTGGCGCTCGGCGTGGCGCTCGAGGTGGCGACGGCCAAGTACTTCCTGCCCGGCGAGGGCATCGTCGCGGCGATCGCGCGGGTCTCGAGTTGGCGCTTCCCGCGCGTGAAAATCGGCTTCGACGTCAGCCTCGTGACGCTCGCCATCATCCTCTCGCTTATCCTGTTCCAGCGGGTTGAGGGCGTGCGCGAAGGCACGCTTGTTGCGGCCGTGTTCACCGGCGTGATCGTGGGCTGGATTCAGCGCCCGATTGACCTTCTCCACGACAAGTTCGTGGGCCCGAATCCCCCGCGCCAGAAGAAGAACGACGCCGTCTAGCTCGGCTGGGTTGTGGGGTTCGACGCTCGCGGGACCGGGTGGCGGGTAGCGCTCACAAAATTTGTCGGAGCCCTCTTCTAGGGTGGTGGCATGACGCTATCTGCTACATCTTTCGCTCTGTTGACCGTCCTCGTGCTTGCCGTGGGGGCCGTGATTGGTTTCCTTCTGGGCAAATCGCAGGCGAACAACGCCCTGCTTGAAACGGCGCGGGACGCCGCCGCTCTCCGCGAGCAAATCGGATCGGCCGAGGCGCGGGCGAACCGCCTGCTCGAGGAGAACACGGCGCTCGTTGAGCGCTCGCGCTCGGATGCGGACGTCATGCGGGCGCTGAGCCCGATCAACAAACAGCTCGATCTCGTGAACGACCACGTGCGCAAACTCGAGACCCAAACAACGTCGCAGCACGCGGAAGTGGTGACTCAACTGCGTCGCGATGCGCAGGTCAGCCTCGAGCTCTCGGAGACGACGGCCTCGCTGAACGGCGCGCTGAGGTCGACGACGGCGCGTGGCCACTGGGGCGAAGTGCAGCTCCGGCGGATCATCGAGGCAGCAGGCATGCTCGAACACGTCGATTTCGACCTGCAGGTAAGTTCCGCGCGGTTCTCCGGTGGCAATACCACGAAGCTTCGGCCCGATGCGATTATCCACCTGCCTGGAGATGGGCATCTGGCCATCGACGCCAAGGTGCCGATGGATTCGTACCTGCTTGCGATGGAGATTCAGGCCGACGATCCCGCATCTTCGAAGGAGCGTGCCGAGTTGCTCGCGCGCCATGCGAAGATGCTCCGCGGTCACGTCGACGCGCTCGTTAAGCGCAACTACGCAGCCGACTTTCCCGATTCCCCGCAGCTGACGATCTTGTTCCTGCCGTCCGAATCGTTGTTGGCCGAGGCCACTCAGGCCGATCCGACGCTGCTCGATTACGCGCTGAATACCGGCATCGTGCTGTCCTCACCGTCATCGCTGCTGGCCCTGCTGCGGGCTGTGGCGTCGGTGTGGAGTTCATCGGCGGCCAGTAGCGAAGCGCGTGAGGTGGTCAAACTTGGCCGGGAACTCGTCGACCGCATCCGCGTCTTCGTCAATCACCTCGACAAGCTGGGCAAGAGCCTTGGCACCTCGGTGAATCATTACAACAAGGCCATCAGCTCACTGGAAACCCGGCTCCTCACGAAGGTCAGAGAATTCGAATCCTTGGATGCGAATAAGCTCGGCTCACCGGCGCTCGTTGATGGGGATTCGGCTCAGATACGGGAGTTGCGTGCGCCAGAGGTGACGCCTGACGAGACGCCAGAGGTAACGTCGGAGGTGATGCCAGAACCGAACGCTACTTAACGATATTCCCCGTGCCGCGGGCGTTGGAGACCCGGCCCGGGATGCCCTCAGGCCCGACCGTTACTTAACGATGTTCCCCGTACCGCGGGCGTTGGAGACCCGGCCCTTTTCGCCGGCGGGGCGGGCGCGATGCGGGCGATCCGGCTCCACGCCGACCGCCTTGAGGTCACCGCGCAGGTTCTTCGGGAGCGAGAACTGGACGTCCTCCTCCACGGTCGTGACGGGTACGACCTCGGTGTAGCCCTGCTCCTTGAGAGCATCCACCACGTCTCGCACGAGAATCTCCGGTACCGAAGCGCCCGAGGTCACGCCGATCGTCGTCGCGCCCTCGAACCACTCGGGCTGCAACTCGTCCGCCTTGTCCACGCGGTACGAGGCACCCGCGCCAGCCTCGAGCGCGACCTCCATGAGGCGCACCGAGTTCGAGGAATTTGCCGAACCGACCGTGATCACCACGTCGGATTGTGGCGCCATCTTCTTCACGGCGACCTGCCGATTTTGGGTGGCATAGCAAATGTTGTCCGAGGGCGGATCCACGAGATTCGGGAAACGCTCGCGCAGCATGTGCACGATTTCCATCGTCTCGTCTACCGAAAGGGTGGTCTGGGAAATCCACGCCACGCGATCCGGATCGCGCACCACGACCTTGTCTACGTCCTGCGGGCCGTTCACGATCTGAATGTGCTCCGGGGCCTCGCCTTGCGTGCCCTCGACCTCTTCGTGTCCATCGTGGCCGATGAGCAAAATGTCGTAGTCGCCGTCGGCAAAGCGGACGGCCTGCTTGTGCACCTTGGTGACGAGTGGGCAGGTGGCGTCGATGGTCTGGAGGTGACGCGCCGCCGCCTCCTGGTGGACGGCCGGGGAGACTCCGTGCGCGGAGAACACGACCCGCTCCCCCTCGGGCACCTCATCGGTTTCCTCCACGAAGATCGCGCCGCGCTTGGTCAGCGTCTCCACAACGAACTTGTTGTGCACGATCTCCTTGCGCACGTAAACCGGCGCGCCGTACAGTTCGAGAGCCTTCTCGACGGCGTCGACAGCACGGTCCACACCGGCGCAATATCCACGGGGCGTGGCCACGAGGATTCGCTTGCCATCCGGGCTCGGCTCAGACGGGATCGCCTGCGGAAAAGCGGAGGCGCCCGCGAGGGTCGTAGGAAGCTTGGACGAAGAAAACTCTGAATTTGTCACGATTCCAGCCTACAGGTACTTCGGAGCCCACCGCACCGCGAGGTTAGCTAACTCATGAGCTGCGATCCGAGTAGGCTGGGGCCGTGAGTATTCCGATTCCACCTGATCTTCCCCAGATGGCGCATCTGACCACGCCAGAGCAGCCGTGGCCCCTGCGTCTCCTGTCCGAAAAGATCGCCGAATACGTGTCAAAGATGTCACGCCTGTGGGTCGAGGGCGAGGTCATCCAGCTCGTTCGCCGTCCGAACGCGCGCGTGCAGTTCTTTACGTTGGCAGACCTCGAAGAAAAGATGACGATCACCGTCAAGATCTGGTCCCACGCCCTGCCGGCCGGGATCACGGAGGGCTCGCGCGTGATCGTCGCGGCCAAGCCCGACTTCTGGACGGGCAACGGCTCGCTGTCACTCCAGGCCGCCGAGGTCCGCGCGGTGGGCGTCGGCGATCTGCTCGCCCGCATCGAAGCGCTCAAAGCCAAGCTCGCCGCCGAGGGTCTGTTCAACGCCGACCGCAAGCAACCCCTCCCGTTCCTCCCCCGCAAGATCGGCCTGATCTGTGGGCGCAATACCAAGGCGATGCACGACGTCGTCAACAACGCCACCCGCCGGTGGGCCGCGGTCCAGTTCGAGATTCGCGAGGTGCAGGTTCAGGGCGCGGGCGCCGTGGAACAGATGCTTCCAGCGCTTCAGGAACTCGACGCCGACCCAGCCGTTGACGTCATCGTTCTGGCACGCGGCGGTGGTTCGGTTGAGGATCTTTTCCCGTTCTCCGACGAGCGCCTCGTTCGCGCGGCGGCGGCTGCGGCAACCCCGATCGTCTCGGCCATCGGCCACGAAACCGACTCCCCCGTCCTTGACCTCGTGGCTGACTTCCGCGCGTCCACACCCACCGACGCCGCGAAGGCGATCGTTCCCGACGTCGGCGAAGAAAAGCAGAACCTGACCACCACGGTGCGCCGCGGGCGGATCGCCGTCGACAATCTGCTCCACCACGCACAAACCGAGATTGACACGCTCCGGGCGCGGCCGGTCATGGCTCACCCGGACGTCATGGTGGATAACCGCGCCGAGGACCTCGCGAATCTGCGATCGTGGGCAAAGCACCACATCACGGGGATCCTCGAATCTCACGCCGCCTCGCTCGCTGGCGACCTCGCCAGACTTCGGACTTTATCCCCACTCCAGACTTTAAAAAGGGGTTACGCTGTTTTAAGAACAGAGGACGGGATTATCGGCAACGTCACGGACGTCGATCCGAAGGACCACGCTCAGGCAATACTTCACGATGGGTATCTCGACCTCACAATCGACTCAGTACAACTACATACGAAGGGATCCTGATGGCAGACGCAACGGAGCGCACATCGTCCACGACCTCCCTCTCCCCCGACGAACTCGATAAAAAGGTAGCGGGTCTGTCTTACGAAGACGCCCGCTCGCGCCTTGTGGAAATCGTGACCCGCTTGGAGCAGGGCAACATCCCCCTCGACGAGGCGTTGACGATGTGGGAGCTGGGCGAGGCCCTCGCCCGCCGTTGCGAATCCTGGCGTGATGGCGCGCGCGAGCGTCTTCGCGCCGCTCAGACCCATGTGGCTGGTAGCGGCGCGGCCGGAGATGCCGGCGACGAGACCGGCGCGGCCGGAGATGCCGGCGACGAGACCGGCGGGGCTGAGCCGGGCGACGTTGAGTCGCGCACGGCTGAGCCGGCCGGAGCTGAGCCGGGCGAGGCCAACGAGAAGGGAGCGCGACAGTGACCGATTGCTTGGTGATTGGCGAGGCGCTCATTGACGTGGTCAAGCGCCCCAACGGCGAGACCAGCCGCTATCCTGGCGGCTCCCCGATGAACGTCGCGGTGGGGCTTTCGCGCCTTGGTCGCCGCGTTCATTTGCTGACGCGCTTTGGCGACGACGCCGACGGCGACACGTTGCGTGAGTACATCGAGAACGCCGGGGTCATGCTCGTCCCGGGCGCGATCGATTCGGATGCGACGTCGATCGCGATCGCGTCGATCAACGATCAGGGCTCGCCCGCTTACCATTTCGACGTCAACTCCTCCTACGTCGAGCCGCCCACGAGCCCCGAGAAGATCGAGGAACTGCTCTCCGAGCCCCCGCTCCACGTGCATATCGGTTCGATCGGCGCGCATCTGCGGCCCGGTTCGGACACGGTGCGGCGCTGGCTGGAGCTTCTCCACCCGCACTCGACCATTTCTTACGATCCGAACGTGCGCCTGTCGATTCTTGGTTCGGCGCAGTCCGTGATCGACGACATGCAGGAAATCTTGCCCTACATCGACATCGTTAAGGCCTCCACCGAGGATCTCGAGGAACTTGAGGGCGGGCCTGTCGAGGCCGACGACGCGGCGAAGTTTTTCCTCGATCGCGGCGTGAAGTTCGTGGCAATCACAATGGGTTCGAAGGGCGTCAAGCTTTACACCCCGAACGCCTCCGTGGAGATTCCGGCGCTGACCGTCCAGGTGGTCGATTCAGTGGGCGCCGGCGATGCCATGATGTCCGCGCTCATCGACGCGCTTGCCCGGATCTCGGTGCTCGGCGACGAGCGCTCGGGTCTGACCGAGATTTCGCCTCAGATGCTGAGCTCGGTGGGTCAGTTTGCGGTGACCGCGGCGGCGATCACGGTCTCTCGCGCGGGCGCGAATCCGCCCACTCGCGGCGAGGTCAACGACCTCCTGGCGAACACGAAGTTCTAACCGCCTACGCGAGCGAGCCCTAACGACCCATCCGGCGTTCGCGCGCCGAATAGTCTCGTAGCGCTCGAAGCAGATCGGTGCGGCGGAACTCGGGCCAGTACGCTTCGCAAAAATACAGTTCGGTGTGGACGGTCTGCCAGAGCATGAAGCCGCTCATGCGCTGTTCGCCCGAGGTTCGGATGATCAGATCCGGGTCCGGCTGACCGCTCGTGTACATGTGCTCGGTTATCGCCGCAACGTTCAACTGCTCGGCCACGTCTTCGAGGCTGGCTCCAGCAGCGTCCTGCTCGCGCAGGTACTTGCGTACGGCGTCCGTAATCTCGTGACGCCCGCCGTAACCCACAGCAATATTGACCGTCATGCCCCGCGACCCAGAGCTCACCTCAGCTGCCGTACGAAGCCGGGCTGCGGCGTCGTCGGGAACCAAATCCAAATCGCCAATGACGCGAATCCGCCACTTGCCGCTCGACGCTAGGTTTTCCACGGTCTGGGCGATGATTCCGATGAGCTCGCGCAGTTCGTCGTCGGAGCGGTTGAGGTTGTCGGTGGAAAGCATCCAAAGAGTGACGATTTCGATGCCGGCCTCGTCGCACCAGTCGAGCACTTCGTCCACGTGGTAGGCGCCCTCGCGGTGCCCGGTGGCGGCCGACGATCCAAGTTCCCTCGCCCAGCGGCGATTGCCGTCCAAGATGATGCCCACGTGACACGGGATGCGTGTCACGTCAATTTCTCGCACCAGACGGCGTTCATAGATCGAGTAAAGGAACTCCGGTATGCGCATCGGCCCACCCTCCCGGCCACCCGGTGTGGCCATGGGCTCCAGTCTAGTCCCACCTGCAGTTTTGGGAGAAGCAAATTATGCGCCTGCGGAGGTACGGCGTTCCTGCGGAGGTACGGCGTTCCTGCGGGGTACGGCGCGCTCGCGGAAGTACCGCGCGCTCGCGGAAGTACCGCGCACCCGTGAAGACGGCGCCCTGACCAAAGCCATACCGTTCCGATTCCGCCAGCTGAAATTACTCTTGGCACCCGATGCCCTCGCGGTTAGACTCAAACGCAGAAAGCTCACGAACTAGAGGGAGTCTCATGGCGCCACAAAACGCGTATCACAAGTCCGATCGCACGGAGTCGCGAACCACGATCGGCACGGCGAGCCCGGAAACTCAGGGCGTTGCTCCCGCACCGTCGTCGCGCGCGGAGCGAAAGGCCTACTACGCGGCGCTCCCGAAGCCAAAAGCTCGCGGCTGGATCCACACGATCATGGCGCCGCTTGCGCTCGCCAACAGTATCCTCCTTCTCATCTTCGCCCCCACGATCCCCGCACGCATCGGCGTGCTCATCTTCGGCATTTCCGCGGTTCTCCTGTTTGGCAATTCGGGCGTCTACCACCGCGGCAACTGGTCCGACAAAGTGCATGCCATCCTCCGGCGCATCGACCACGCGAACATTTTCCTCCTCATCGCCGGCACGTACACGCCGCTGTCGATCATGCTCCTCGAACCGAAGACGGCCGCGCTCGTGCTCGGTATCGTATGGACGGGCGCGATCATCGGCACCTTCATCCACGTCTTCCACATCGACGCCCCTCGCTGGTTCCAAGTTCTGCTCTACATCGCCCTCGGCTGGGTGGCCTTCTGGTTCCTTCCGCAGTTCTGGGCAGCGGGCGGCCCGGCGATCGTGTTCTTGCTGCTCGCGGGCGGCCTCGGCTACACCGTCGGCGCCGTCTTCTACGCCATGCGCTGGCCCAACCCCTGGCCCAAATACTTCGGCTTCCACGAGTTCTTCCACGCCGGCACCGTGATCGGCTACGTCTGCCATTCCGTTGCCGTCTGGCTGGCTATTCTCTAGGTCGACGACGACGGCCGCACAGGTTCACGCGGTCCCGCGCCGATTCGCGCGCGGGTCCGATGTGCACGCTATCGGCTAATTTCCCTGACCGGCAGGTGAGCGCCACGTTACGATTGGGTGACCAAGGAGGTATTGATGAGTGACGTCAACGACTACGCCGGCAAGTGGAGCACCTCGCCCACGATCGCGCTGCGCGCTACGGAAGAATTTGACCTCGCCACGCTGAATCGCAATTCCACACCGGGGTGGGATGGCAAGAAGAAGCATGGCAAGAAGTTTATGAAGACCCGCGAGGGCATCCTCGACGAACTGCAGGAGCGGTTCTTCGCGAACGCCCGCCTCGGCAACGATCGCCGGATCCTCGTCGTGCTTCAGGGCCTGGACACCTCGGGCAAGGGCGGAATCGTTCGGCACGTGCTCGGCATGGTCGACCCGCAAGGCCTGCACATCGCCAACTTCGGCGTGCCCACGGAGGAAGAACTCTCGCACCACTTCCTGTGGCGCATCAAGAAGCAGCTGCCGCCCCCGGGCAAGATCGGCGTGTTCGATCGTTCGCACTACGAGGACGTTCTCATTGGCCGCGTCGATAATCTCGCCGACGAGGACGAAATCGACAAGCGCTACGACGAGATCAACCGCTGGGAGGCGAAGCTCGTCGAGGAAGGCTACACCCTCATCAAGGTCGCGCTCATGCATTCGCACCGCGAGCAGGGCATGCGCCTGGCCGAGCGCCTCGCGCGCCCGGATAAGTGGTGGAAGTACTCGACGAACGACATCGATACGCGCGGCAAGTGGGACGCCTACCAAGAGGCCTACCAGGTGATGTTCGATCGCACGTCGACGGAACATGCCCCGTGGTACATCGTGCCCGCCGACCGCAAGTGGTACTCGCGCCTCGCCGTCACCGAGCTCATCGTTCAGGCGCTCGTTGACCTCGAGCAGGAGTGGCCGATGCCGCGGTGGAAGCTCGAGGTTCAGCGTCGCCGTCTCCTCGAAACCATGAACGCCGAGGACATGGAAGAAGCGCAAGAGGCGCTCCAGATGAAGCGCGAGGACGTCAACGAGGAGATCCTCGAAGTGGCTCGCATTCGCAGCGCCATTGACGAGGTCGGAGAGCTCGACGACGGCGATCGGGTCGGCGGCGACGTCGACATCCCGGACACGACGATGGAAGAGGAAATGGCCGGCGTCTCTGCCGACGAGGACTCGAACGACTCCAACGAGGATTCCGACGGCGAAGACTCGGACGGCAAGGATTCCAACGGCAAGGACTCAGATAGCGACGACTCAACCGAGAAGCCCAAGAAGTCGAAGAAGAAGGGTAAGAAGTCGAAGAAGGGCAAGAAGAAGTAGCGCCCGCTACCGGCTAGCTGTCGGCTTCGCCAGCTACCAGCTAGCTACCCGCCAGATTCTCAGTACAGAGGTTCAACGATTCTCAGTACAGAGGTTCAACGCCCGGGACGCGTTCGAAGAGATCGCGCTCCTGGGCGTTGCTACGCCCGACCGTCGACATGGCGAGGATAAAATCCTCCCACGGCCAGACCTCCGCCTCGATATCGCGCGGCATGGCGAAGAAGAACCCGTCCGGGTCGATCTGCGTGGCATGGGCGCGCAGGGCGGCGTCGCGCTGCGGAAAGTAGTCGGACACGTGGATACGAGCCGACACGTTGATTGGCGTGTCCCTGCGCATGGAGAGCCAGTCAGTGAACGGGCTCGAGCCAGTGGACTCGAGAAGAATCTTGTGGAACGCTTCGATGCGCTCCGGGTTGAAACCGGCGTCGTAATACACCTTCGACACCATCCACGGCTCGCCCGCCTCGGGATAGGCGTAAGGATCATGCGCCGCTGCGAGGGCCGCGATCGACGCCGTGTGCACGCGGATGTGGTCCGGGTGCGGGTAGCCGCCGAACTCGTTGTACGTGGTCACCACCTGCGGGCGGAACTCGCGAATCTCCCGCACAAGCGCCTCGACGACGACATCCATCGGCTCAAGCGAAAAACTGCCCTCCGGAATCGGCGGAAGCGGATCACCCTCCGGCAGGCCCGAATCGATGAAGCCCAGCCACGAATGCTCGATGCCGAGCGCTTCGGCGGCGGCCGCCATCTCGTCGCGGCGAATCGCCGTCATGTTCTGAAGAATATGCTCGTCGCCCATCAGCGCCGGGTTGAGGATCGAGCCGCGCTCGCCGCCCGTCGCCGTCACAACCTTGACCCGTCCGACCGTGGCGTACTTTGCCATCATGCCTGCGCCCTTCGACGACTCGTCGTCCGGGTGGGCATGAATCGCCATCAGTCTGCGTTCTTCGGTCATGTCTCTCCTTGAGATAGGCACCAAGGGCGATTATATGCACACGTTCAACTACTTATCCCGTATATCACCCCATCTTGTCCCAATTCACGCGAGGATCCACCGCACTGCCCACAAAACCGGACCCAACGGCGTCGTACCCCTGCGCCCGCAGCAAACACACGTGAAATCTGTTGAATACTCGCCGATTGCGGTGTTAGTCTCTGGCAAGACACATGCCCGGCAGTGGCATGTTCTTTTGTTATAACAACAGGGCACGCGCCCAGAGGGGCACACGCCCGACGAAGGAGGAACCTCATGGCTGAGACCACGTGGCTTTCCCAGGAATCGTATGATCGCCTGAACGAGGAGCTCAATCAGCTGAAGACGACCGGCCGTCAGGAGATTGCCGAGCGTATCGAAGCCGCTCGCTCCGAGGGCGATCTCAAGGAAAACGGCGGCTACCATGCTGCTCGCGAAGAGCAGTCGAAGATGGAAGGCCGCATTCAGGAACTCACCTACCTGCTCGAGCACGCCGAAGTGGGCGAAGCTCCGGCGAACACCGATGAGGTCGCGCCCGGCTTGATCGTCACCGCCACCGTCAATGGCACCGAGAAGATCTTCATGCTTGGCTCGCGCGAGGCCAATGAGTGGGTGGACGTCGACGTATACCCCGAATCCGCCCCGCTCGGCGAGGCCGTGATGGGCAAGAAGGTGGGCGACACGGCGTCGTACACCGCCCCCAACGGCAAGGAATTCCAGGTGGAGATACTGAAGATCGAGGCGTCGGAGTAATGTTCATTCGCCGTCCGGATCCGATCATGGTGACGCCCGAGGAGGCGTTGCCGGGTCGGTCGATTTCGGTGCTTCCCAGCGCCGACCCTCACCTTGTTCTCGGGTCGGACATCCTGAAGCCCGTGGAAGACGGCGAGGAGGAGATCTTCCTTGCCGCCGGCTGTTATTGGGGCGTTGAGGAGATCATGTGGGAGCTGCCCGGCGTTGTCACCACCTCCGTGGGATTCATGGGCGGTTACACGCCTAATCCCACCTATCACGAGGTGACGACCGGGCGGACCGGCCACACCGAAACCGTTCGCGTGGTCTACCGCGCCGACGGCCCCGAATCCCCGCTGCCGCTGATTTTGAAGACGTTCTGGGAATCCCACGACCCGACCACCCTGAACTACCAAGGCAACGACGTCGGCACGCAGTATCGTTCCGCCATTTTCACGACGACGGCCGAGCAGGCCGAGCTTGCCACCTCGTCTCGCGCCGCATACAACGAGGTTTTGCTGGCTCACGAGCGCAACCCGATCGTGACGGAAGTTGTGGATGCCGCCGATACCACCGGCTACTTCCCCGCCGAGATCGAGCATCAGCAGTACCTAATCAAGGTGCCCAACGGCTACCGCTGCCACTCGAAGTCGGGCGTCGCGTGCCCGATGCCGGGCTCGGGGCCGCTCGCCGATCTTTAAGCCGCTTGGTCGCGCGGGCGCCCGAGCGGGCGGGGTGGCGGGGTGGCTGGATGGCGCCGTCGCCGCTGCGCGGCCGTTCGCTGTCGCCGGTTCGTCGTCGCCCGACCGTCGTCGTTGGGCTACACCAATCTCGAAACCTGCCCGTTGATCGGCACGCTTGCCGGACTGAAGCCCACCCGCCGAGCGGCGGCACTGTAAGGTAGTGGCGGACGTATTCTTCACCGAAAGGTAGTCATGGACATTATTCTTCCCACCGTCACGGGTGAGTTTGGCGAGATCCCGGAGATTGAGTTCCCTGAGGGGGTCGAGCCTCCGGCAGGCCTACGGATTGAGGTTCTCAAGGAGGGCGACGGTCGCGTTGTGCGCGCCGGCGACGAGATCGAGTGCAAGTACCACGGCCAGATCTGGGGCAGCGCGATCTTCGATTCGTCGTACTACCGGGATGACAACTCCGTGTTTCCGATCGGCGTGGGCATGGTGATCGAGGCGTGGGACGAGGCCCTCGTTGGCCGCCAGATCGGCACTCGCCTGCTGATGTCCGTGCCGCCTTTCAAGGGCTATGGCCCGAACGGCAATCCGCGCGCCGGCATCAAGGGCGATGACACGCTCGTCTTCGTCGTGGACATCTTCGACATCAAAGAATCCGCGTTCAACTTCAATACGCTGCACGACAACTGAGGATGTAGCTGGGCCGGGCGTGCGCCCGGCCCGCT
>NZ_JBHWPL010000044.1:0-24396 GCF_043424875.1 Trueperella sp.
CGCCGAGGTCCTGCCCCAGGACAAGGACACCAAGGTCACCCAGTTACAGGAGCGTGGCCTGAGCGTGGCCATGGTCGGCGACGGTGTCAACGACGCCCCGGCCCTGGCCCGCGCCGAGGTCGGCATCGCCATCGGGGCCGGTACGGATGTGGCGATGGAATCCGCCGGAGTGGTCCTGGCCAGTGACGATCCCCGGGCAGTGTTGTCAATGATTGAGCTCTCGCGGGCCAGCTACCGCAAGATGATCCAGAACCTGATCTGGGCCTCTGGCTACAACATCCTCGCCGTGCCGCTGGCCGCCGGAGTGCTCGCCTCGATCGGGTTCGTGCTGTCCCCGGCCGTGGGCGCGATCTTGATGTCTGCCTCGACCATCGTGGTGGCCCTGAACGCCCAACTGTTGCGCCGCATTGATCTGGATCCGGCTCACCTGGCTCCGACCGAGTCGAAGGAGGAACACACCACGCCTACTCCGGCATCCACCGCCGTCCACTGATCCACTACTTCTCTCCACTGCCCCCATATGACCCTGAAAGGCTCCACGATGAAGCGCACCCTTGTTCTTTCCGCTCTCGCCGTGGCCTCCACCCTGGCGCTGGCCGCCTGCGGTGAGGCCACACCACGTTCGGGCGGGATCTTCCGCCGGCGATTGCGGCGTGGGCGCAGGCCGATCGCTGGCAGGAAGCCGACGTGATGCGCGCCCAGCTTTCCCCAACCGTCGAACTCATCTCCGAGCGGCGGCGCCCGTGGCTGCCGTCCTGCGAATGGTTGAGCGCTTCGTGATGGGGAGGCTCGGCCGGTGAATCGCTTCGCCACGATCCATCTAGCCACGCGCCGCCCGTCCGATGCCCTTCCCGGAAAACGCGAGGATACATGAACGACGACGACGCCCCCCCGCACGCCCCGAACCATTCAGCGCCTACACCACGCCCGAGTTCTGGGACGATGCGCATATTTCCCAGCGAATGCTCGACCATCACCTCGACCCAGATTCATCGCTGGCCTCCCGCTCGCACGCATCCATCGACGACTCGGTGGCCTGGATTGCAAACAGCCTGAATCTCCGAGCCGGCTCCCGCGTGCTCGATCTCGGCTCCGGGCCGGGGCTGTACGCGGCGCGGCTGGGGGCACTCGGTATCGCCGTGACGTGCGTCGATGTCTCCGCACGGTCGCTTGCCCACGCTGGCGGCGTCGCCGACAAACTCAACCTGCCCATCGCCACGGTCCACGGCAGTTACCTCGACCCGACCCTTGACCTCGGTGACGGCTACGACGCCGCGCTACTCATCTACGAGGACTACTGCGCCATGAGTCCAGCTCAACGCGCACTGCTGCTCGCACGCGTGCGGGAGGCACTGCGCCCCGGCGGCCACGTCCTGTTCGACGTCACGAGCGCCGCGCGGTTCGACGTCGTCGCGCAGCAACGCACCGAAGCCGAGAATCTCATGAACGGATTCTGGGCGAGCGAACCCTACACGGGCGTCCACGAGACCTTCACCTACCCCGACCTTCGGCTCGTCCTCGAGCGTTACACGATCCGCTCCCGCGCCGGCACCCGCGTCTTTTGGAACTGGATGCAGTGCCTGAAACCGGAAGAAGTCCGCAAGGAATTAGCGGCGGCCGGGTTCGGCGACGGCGAACTCTTCGGCGACGTCGCAGGATCCACGTACGACGCCGACAGCCCGACTTTCGCCGTACGTGCCAGCCGGTGAGGGGCACCTGTACTATGAGTGGAGACTCGAGTAGCGCCCAGTGGAGGGGACATCGATGACTGAAACGTCGGGATACGGCGAGATGACGACGCGGGAGCGCGACGAGGGAACGACGCCAGAACGTGGCGACGCAACGACGCCCGAGAGGGGTAGTGGCGGCGGGTTCATTAAAGGTACGCTGCTCGGGTTCTTTTCCTTAGCGTTCCTACTCGTTCTCGGCTTGCTCATCTGGCAGACGATCACGGGCGCCTCGCTCTTTGGCTCGGTGAAAGAATCGCGTAGCGAGCTGGTGGTCAACTCCCTGACCCTCGAGGAAGAGGTCGTGTTCCTCAGCTTGGGCATTCAGGGAATCACCGAGGAGAGCACCCACTCCACTCTCTTTGGTCAGCGCGTACCGGGCAGCGGGCGCACGACCTTCCTCCAGTACAACTACAACGCCAAACTCGGGATCGACGGCCGCGACGTGACGATCGAGGAAACCGGCGAGAACTCGTACCTCGTGACGATTCCTCCGTTTGAGTTCCTCGGATACGACGACGCGAAATTTGAGACGATCGTCGAGGACAACGGGCTGCTGAGCTTTACGACGCCGGAGATCGATACGGCGACGGCGATCACCGAGATTCTCGATAGCGACACCAAGATGGAGCACGTCGCCACGAACGAGGAGATACTCAAGCACCAGGCAGAGGCGTTCTACACCGGCATTATCGCGGGCATTGATCCGGAGATCGAGGTCGAGTTCGAGTTTGAGCCGACGTTCGACGTCGCACCGTAAAGGGTGTGAGGGGAAAGAAAGGTGGGGGTCACGAATTCGCGGCCCCCACCTTTCGGTTCAGCCAATCTGAGAATCTATCTCAGACCGTGCACCTGCTCGCCGTTAGCTCTCGCTACGTGCGCGCCGTGCTACTAGTGCGCCACCGGCGACCAGCAGGAGGGCGAGCCCGATAGCGGGCACCGTGCCACTCATACCCGTCTTCGACAGCGGGCCATCCGGCGTCGGAGTCGGACTAGGTGTCGGCTCGGGCGTCGGGGTTGGCTCCGGCGTGGGCTCGGGCGTGGGCTCCGGCGTGGGCTCGGGCGTCGGCGTCGGCGTCGGCTCCGGCTCGGCCGTGTTGGTCACGGTCAAGAGGCGGTCCTCGCCGGTGGATACTGCCACGGTGCTGGTGTAGCCGGGTACGGGTGTTTCGATCACGGAGTAGGCGATCTGTGCCCCGTCGCGGTACTTGGGTAGGTCAGTGAACGTGTAGGTCCACAGGCCCTCTTCGTCGGGTGTGAGCGTGACGGGTTCGCCCACGGCCGTCGTCGTGCCATCGTCTGCGACTTCCACGAGCTGGAGCTCGATCGACTCAGGCAGGCCCTCGGTCAGTGGCTGGCCCGCCTGGTCCACCCAAACCTTCTCCAGCGGAACATCGATCGGACCAGCGGTATTGGTCATGTTCACCTGATACTTGCGATCCTCGAGGGTGCTCTTGACGATATCCACCTCGAAACCGGGCACAGCCGATTCTACAACGGTGTAGTTGAGCTCAACGCCGTCGCTGTATTGCGGAAGATCGAGGAAGTCGTAGCTCCACGTCCCGTCCTCGCCAGCTTCGACGCGAACCGGATCGCCAATCGGCGTCTGGACGCCGGCAGCGTCCTCGGTCACCAACTGAACTTCGATGAACTCGGGCAGCGACGTGTCGGCACCGTCGATGACGACGCCGTCCTGGTCCTGCCAGGCCTTGTCCAGATAGAGGTCGACCTCGGGCTCGCCAATCGTGAGGTGGCCATTCGATCCGATACCCGCGCCGCGAGGTGCCTTGTTGCCAGTGATCAGAAGATCTCGGCTCTGCGCGGCAGCCGCGCGGGCGTCGTCGGTGGTCACAGCGATGAGTCCCTGCTGGAAGAGGGAACGGTTCTTAAATACCTGCTCCTCGCCGGGGTTCGCCGGATCGAATCGTGCGCCTGCGTTGTCGAAGTGGTAGGCAACGCGCCCGCCGCCGAGTGTGTGCGGGTTTGAGAACGATCGTATCGAAAAAGTCTCGTACCCGCTAAGAGAACCGGGCAAATGCTCATCTAGCGGACAGAACCACCGAACCTGCACATCCGAGCATGAAAATGACCCCCGCTGCCCGGCAGGGGTCATTTTTCGGGATTCACCGCCTCATGGAGCCAGCAGCGCCAGCTCCACGGCCGAGCGACCTTCGGTGATAGTTATCTAATACCGCGCGTCCTAATACCGCGCGATTCCGAGGAGTCCCTCCGAAAGCTCGGCGGGCGCGAAGTGTGCCTCGCCGCCGTTCGCGAGCGTGTTCACCACAATAGCGTTCAGCTGGTTGTAGTTCGCGTCAGAGGCCGGCGCCGCAAGGTCCACGGAGTCCCGGTTAACGAGCACCGACGCGAGACGGCCCTGCTCCGCAAACGCCGCAATCTCGGTCGAATCGAACACGGCACGGCGAGACGACCGGGCGTCGTCGACCCGCCCAAGCAAGTCCTCGCTCGCCCTCGAGTTCCACGAGGTGATCGCCTCATGCCCGGCCTCCACGAGCTGCCCGGCGTCGAGGTGATCCGGATTCCCCTCGATCGTCGCCTCCACCACCGGATCCCAATTCAGGATCGAGCGCAGCAGCGGAGCGTTGTCCGCCACCGTGGCCAGCAAGAGCGGCTGGCGTGCCGGGGCGGGGATGCGCTCCTCGAGCCCGTCAACGACCGCGCGGGCGAACCGCTCAAGCTGGACGTCGTCGGCGTGCGAATCGCCGCCGTGCCCGTGGTAGCTCACCTTGTCGGTGCCCTGCCCGGCGAACTGTAGCTGGGTCTGATGGTCGCGATCCTCGTAGAGGTCATCTTCGTTGACGGGCATGTCGCCCGGATCGAGCTGGGCGATGCGGGTGCCGTCGGTGCGGAAAGAGGCGGACCTTGTTCGGGGAGAACGTCAGCAGGTGGAGTTGGCCGTCGTGAGACAGCTCGTCGATGAGCGGGACGAGGTCCCAGTTCGCATCGACGTACGTCTTTTCGGGCAGGTCGGCGTAGAGGCGGAAGATGTCGAGCCGCTCGGCGTCGAGAAGGATAAGAAGGGAATCGGCCTGCTCCTGCCAAAACTCCGCGTCGTTGTGAAGCTCGCGAAGCGGCAGCAACCACTCCTCGGCCTCATCGGCGGCGAGGCTCCCAGCGTCCTGAAGCTGCTCGAACGCGACGTCGAGAAGGTTGCGGAGCCGAATCGGGTTCTCGCGGACTTCGCGCCCGGCGCGCTCGGTCGGCATCATCAGCGTGAGGCCGACGCCGCCCGTGGGCGGCGCACTCAGCGCATCGGCGTCGAGGATGTCGATCGGGTGGTTCGTGGTCATGGGTGCCATGGCATATCTCCTACAAGGTAGCTGTCATGCATCACGCGACACTTTGCCGCACGGCGGGTCACCCACCCTATCAAAACCGGAGATCCGCACCTACGAGTTCTTTGCAGCCTCCGCCACCTGCTCGGCCCAGAACTCCTCCACCGACGCGCGAAGCTGTGCCAGATCGCCGTCGTTATCGATCACATAATCGGCCAGGCCGCGCCGCTCGTCCTCGTTCGACAGCGCGTCGATGCGGTCCCAGGCCTCCTCGGGCGTGAGCCCCATGCCCTCGAGGCGCTCGCGGCGCATCTCCATCGGGGCTTCCACGTTCAAGATAATGTCGAAGCGCGGGCGCGTGTTGGATTCGACGAGGCGTGGATAGTCGACGACGACGATCGCGTCGTCTCCGGCCCGTTCGCCTTCGTCCACGGCGGCTTGCCAGACGCGCGCATGCACGATGTCGTAGAGCTTCTTGCGCGCCGATTCATTGCCGAAGATGTAGTAGTCCATCTTCGATCGGTCCACGCGGCCGGCGTCGTCGAGAATCGCGGAGCCGAAGGCGTCCCGGACCTCGGAGCGGATCTGCTCGTCCTCGCTCAGGAGCTGGTTGACGATGCGGTCGAGGCTGATCACGACGGCGCCGTGCTGCGCGAGCATCTCGCCCACGGCGGTGACGCCCGCGCCGGTTGGGCCCGTCAGGCCGACGGTCACCTTCGGGCGGTTGAGCTGCGATTCGACCCACGCGCGGGTCTGTGGCTGGAAGAGGTCGTATTCGGGCTCGGTGCCCACCTCGTATTCGGGGTGGAGCGTGTACGCCTCGGAATCGAGGGTGTTGTCGGCCTCGCGGCGCTGGTACTCCTCCGGCGGAAGAACGCGCTTCCACTGGCGCGTGTTCATTGGCTTGACGGCGCCGGCGTCCTCGCGAAGCGCGCGGATGACCATGAAGATCTGCGCGAGGGTCATGAGGATGATCGGGAAGCCAATCACGATGATGACTTCCTGAAGCGCCGCCAGGCCGCGTTCACCCGACGTCAGCACGATCGCCGCACACACCGAACCGATCGCGATCGCCCAGAACAGGCTCTGACGCTTCGGGGCGCCTTCCTCGTGACCGTTGGCCATCGCGTCCATGACGAGCGCGCCGGAGTCGATCGAGGTAATGAAGAACAGGGTGATGACGCCGAGGGCGACGATCGAGGTCAGGGCATAGAACGGGTAGTGGCCGAGGAACTGGAAGAGCGCCGACTGCACGTCACCCTGTTCGACGATCGTCTGCGTAAGGTCGCCGCCCTGGCCGGCCACGGCCGTGGAGCGATCCTGCACGAACCCGTTGTAGCCGTAGATCGCCATCCAGATGAGCACGAAGCCCGACGGCAGGCCGAGCGAGGCGAGCACGAACTCGCGGATCGTGCGACCCTTGGAAATTCGGGCGATAAACATGCCGACGAACGGCGCCCACGTCACCGTCCACGCCCAGTAGAACACGGTCCAGCTGCCGGACCACGAGCCGCCGCCGAAGGTGTCGTTGAAGAATGCGAGCACGGGGAAGTCGGAGATGTAGCGGCCGGCGGATTCGACGATCGCCCGCATCGTGTCCGTCGTCGCGCCGAACATGAGGATGAATACGAGAAGGAAGATGGCCGTGAGGATGTTGGCGTAGGACAGGCGCTTGATGCCGCGATCCATGCCGGCGAGCACGCTCATGATGCCCACGGAGGTGATCAGCGCGAGAATCGCCGCCTGAACCCAGCCGGCGACCGGCACGCCGAGCACGTAATTCAGGCCAGAATTGATCTGGAGGGAGCCCAGCCCGATCGACACCGCTAGACCGAACACGGTTCCAACGATCGCCACGATGTCGATGAGTTTGCCCCAGCGCCCGTGGATACCGTCGCCGAGGATCGGCTGGAACGACGACGAGACGCGCGGCGGAAGCTTGCGCTTATACGTGAAGTAGCCGAAGGCGAGCCCTGGAACGATGAGGATCGCCCACATGTGAATGCCGAAGTGGAAGTTCGCGATGCTAAGTGCCTGAAGGGCGGCCTCGTCCGTGAACGATTCGGTGCCGGCGAGCGGCGGGTTCGCGTAGTGGTTCATCGGCTCGGCGACGCCCCAGAACATGAGCACGGCGCCGACGCCGGCCGCGAACAGCATTCCGAACCAAGCCAGGCCGGAGTACTCGGGCGTGGCGTCGTCGTCACCAAGTTTCACGCGCCCGTACCGGCTGAGCGCCAGCGTGACGGCCGCGATGACCATGATCGTGACGGCGACCGTGAAGAGCCAGCCCGCGTCGAAGCGCAGGAACGTGGCGACGGCGCCAAAGGCCGATTGCACAGGCTGGGGGAACAGGCTCATCGCGAGCGTGAAGACGATGACGACGAGCGCCGATCCAAAGAAGATTGAAGGTGTGGTTCGAAGGCCGAGTTGGTCAGACAGTTTGTGTGCTGCGGTGGACACGGATATGAATCCCTCAGTTGACTGGCAAGAACTGGCAAAGAACTCGTGTCCTTCGCGGCACTTACCCTAACAACAGCCCGCGGAGGCGTTCAATTGTGGGCGGTGTACCGTTGCGCGACTCACGATCGGGGCAAAGCCGGATGTCGTTGCGTGCCAAACGGCTCGGGCGTAGATCCTGGATAGGAATTAGCTGGGTCTCGAGCGGTCACGCACTCGCCGTAACCCAGCGCGCGAAAGCACGGAGGCAAGGATGGCAAACCCTGGCTGGGATCGCCTGTGGCGCATCGGGCCGCCCGTCATGTCGGTGCGCGACCGCCTCAGGCTCGGCCTGGCGACCATCCTCATTTTGGTGGGCTCAGCACTGCTCGGGCGATTCATCGACGGGCTCCTGATCGGACTGGGAACCTATACGGTCCTCTTCGGCGCCATTCCCAGCAGACCACACCGGGCGCGCGTCATGGCGAGCGCCGGAATCGGGCTGATAGCCGCGGTGGGTGTGGGTGTTGCGGTGTCGTCGTCGTTGGCGTTGACGCTCGGAGCCTTCGTACTCGCGGCCTTCGCGGGGCTCGCGCTCGATACTGCGATGAGGCTCGGGCCGCCAGGGCCCTACTTTTTCGTGCTCATGGTCGGTGGCGGCACGATCATCGGCCGGGCGGGCTTGGGCGTCACCGACGTGGTCGCGCCGCTGGCCGCCGGCGCCGTCGTCGCTTTCATTGCCGCCGTGCTTGGTGCGGATAAGACGGGCAACGCTTCGCCAGATACCTCCGCCACGGCAGATACCTCCGCCTCGCCAGATACCCCCGCCTCGCCAGATACCCCCGCCACGCAGAGCTGGGCGCGCTCCTTCCGCGAGCGCCTGACGTGGCCGCATCCCGAAGCGGTCACGTTCGCGCGCGTCGTCGTCGCGGCAACGCTCGCGTTTGCCATACCAGTCATGGCGGGCGGCACGCACCCGTTTTGGGCGGTGCTCGTCGCGGTGCTCGTACTCTCATATCCCGGCGGCCGGCGCATTCAGGTCATGCGAGCGATTCACCGCATTCTCGGCACCGCGCTGGGCTTCCTCGCGTACTGGGGCTGGACTCTGATTCACCCGCCCGACGTCGTAACCTTCGCCGCGATGGACATACTTCTATGGATCACGATGGGTCTCGCCGCGCGCAACTACGGGCTAGCGTGCATCGCCATCACGCTACTCGCCCTCATGATGACCCAGGTCCTCACCCCGGACATCCACCCGGCCACCCTCGCCGGCGACAGATTGCTGACCTCCATCATCGGCGCCGCCGTGGTCGTCGTCGTCATGATCGTCATCCAACCTCGAAGACGCCGAGCCGCAGAAGACGCCTAGCCCCAGTCGCCCGGTTAGCTCGGGTCGCCCGGTTGGCTCGAGTCACCCCGCTAGGTCGGGTCACCCGGCTAACTGACGTCGCCCGGCCGCACCCGCCGTCGCATCGCTTTGACTTCGGAGCGCCGGCGCTTCGCGTCGAGCCTGCGCCGGACCGAGGCCCGGGTCGGCTTGGTTGCGCGCCGCTGCACCGGCGGGGCGAGCGCCTCGCGGATCACGCTTCCCATCCGCTGGCGCGCCTCTTTCCGGTTGCGCATCTGCGAGCGATGCTCGGAGGCGCTAATAGTCAGCACGGTGCCGTCGAGCCGGGATTCGAGATTCTTGAGCACGCGGCGCCGTTGGGCCGGCGTCAGCGACTCGGTGGCGGCGAGGTCGATCGATAGCTGCACCTTCGTGTCGGTGGTGTTTACGCCCTGCCCACCCGGCCCCGACGATTTCGCGAAGCGCTCCGCCAGCTCCGACTCGGGAATCGTCAAGCCACCGGGCACCCCGGGCCCGGGTTCGATTCGCACGTCGTTCATGCTGGCAAGCCTAGCGCCCATCTTCGGCGGCGATTCCGTGCTGCACGATTTCTTCGAAGAAGCGCGCGATTCCTCGGCGGATTTTCAGATCGACGACGACGAAGCCCTCGGCCGGATGCGCATACACCCACTCCGCCAGCTCGGCGACGTCCTCCTCCGCACGCACGGTAATTCCCTCGCCTCCGAGGGCGCGGCCAATCGCGGCAAAGTCGCGGTCGCCGATTTCGGCCATGGTCAGCGAAAGCGAGCGCGGCTCGAACTGGTGCCCCTCGGCGCCGTAGCCCGCATCGTTGAATACCACCGCGATCTTGCGCCCGGGCGCATCGGCGAAAGTGACGAGGTCGGCCAACGCCATCTGCAGGCCGCCGTCGCCGGAGACGAGCACGGTCGTTCGATCGGGGCGGGCGTAGGCGGCTCCGGCTGCGGCGCCGGTGCCGAGCCCGATGCACTTGTACGCGGTTCCCGCCTGCACGAACGCCGCCGGATCCGGAACCTCCCAGAAGACCGTCGGCCACCCGAGGAAATGCCCGCCGTCGGAGACCACCGTGCGCTCGCGGGGGAGCGCCTCGTTGAGCGCCCGCGCGGCGATGTCGGGATCCACACGCTCGCCGGGCGAGCGGTCCTTGGTATCGAAGGTGGGCGTGAACTGCGCAATCTTCGACCAATGTGAGGGTCCTTCGAAGGGCCGCCAGGTGCGATCCGCGGTCGCGGCGTCCATGCCGGCCAGCGCGCTGTCCACGCGACTCGCGAGTTCGTCACCGAGCTCCGCGGCGTCGGCCAGCAACGTGATGTCGGCGCGCGGGTGGAACTGGGTTTCGTCGAGGATGGACTGAATGACGACGGCGTCGTCGGCAAAGCTCGCGCCGAAGCGCATCGTGAACGGGGTGAGGGTGGTGCCAACGGCGAGCACCACGTCCGCCCCGCGAACACGCTCGGCGATATGTTCTTCGGCGAAGCCCCCGATCCCGCCGAGGTTGCGCGGGTGATTGCCCCACAGATTCCGGGCGGCGGCCGTCGTGGTGAGGTCGGCGCCGAGCAGGTCCGCGAGTCTCTCGAATTGCGGCACGGCCCGCGCCGCCCAGACCCCGCGGCCGCCCAGAATGAGGGGCCGACGTGCACCAAGGAGGGTTTCGACGATCCGTTCGAGCGGTTCAGTTGCAATATCCGGCGACGACGGCGTCACCGCGGCCAGGTCGTCCGCGTTCGGCTCGGGTGCGGGTTCCGTCACGAGATGCTCGGCAATGACGAGCGCGACCGGGCGTGATTCGGTCAGCGCCATCTCGACGGCGCGCTTAACCGTCGCCGCCACGGGTGCGTAGTTATCAGCGCCGTGCTTACCGTGCTCGTGGTCACCGAGCCCGTGCGCACCAAGCCCGAACGCTGGCACGCCCAAAGACTGCAGGTGGGCGAACTCGTCGATGTCCCACGGTTTGGGCACCGCGCCGCGCCCACCGGTCACGAACACGAGCGGGATCCGGGCTTTGACGGACGCGGCCAGGGCGGTCAGCGCGTTGGTGAAGCCGGCGCCGTACGTCGTCGTCGCGACGGCGAGTTTGCCAGACGTCCGGAAAAACGCATCCGCCGCCGCGACCGCCCCCGATTCATGCCGCACGGGCGTGACGGGTAGGCCCGCGGCCTCGGCGTGGTGGAGGAAGTGCGCGTTGCCCTCTCCCATGATGCCGAAAACATGGGCGGTATGCGCCGCGAGAACGCGAGCGGTGACGGACGGAATCGTTGCAATTTCGGGCATCGGTCAAGCTCCTCGACGTTGAGAATGTTGGAGCAAGATTAACTCACGTCGGCGCGCAGTCGACAGGTGACGGGACGAGGATCCAGCTCGCTTGCCAGCGGACCGGCCAGACTAGTCAGCGGACCGGGCAGACTCACTAGCCAGCTCGCCACACTCACCAGCCGGTTTGCCAGATTCGCCCGCCGGTTTGCCAGATTCGCCAGCCGGTTTGCCAGATTCGCCCGCCGGTTTGCCGGACAGCTCGCCAGCGCCCCGAGCGGCCCACCGATGAGCCACATATTCGAAGTTTCCCAGAATCGGCACACGCCGCCGCGCGCCGATAACTCGCGTATATGCTTCCGCTATGCCTGAAAAACTTTCCCGTCTGAGCGATCTCGTCAAACTACTGGTCCGCCACGGCGGCGCTGGGCTCCTGAGCGCGAGCAGCGCCGACGAGTTTCTCACACAAGCCGACGAGCAGGGCGACGCCGGCGAAGGCCCCGAGCGGCTCGCCGCCGACCTCGAATCGATGGGCCCCACGTACATCAAGCTCGGCCAACTCCTGTCCACGCGCCACGACCTCCTGCCGCAGGCATACACCGACGCGCTCGCGAGGCTTCAAGACGACGTCGAACCCATTTCCGCCGACGACGTTCGGGCGATCATCACCCAGGAACTCAAGGCGGACGTCCGCGCCCTGTTTGAAGAGTTCGACGACGAACCGCTGGCGGCCGCCTCCCTCGGCCAAGTCCACCGGGCCCGCACGAAGACCGGCAAGGACGTCGTCGTGAAAGTACAGCGGCCCGACGTGCGGGAAACCGTTCGGGACGACATGGAGCTGCTGACCCAGGGTGCCGGCATGATCGATACGCGCACGTCGCTCGGGGAGCGGATCGGCACGGCGGATTTGCTGGCGCAGTTCCGGCGGTCGATCGCCGACGAGCTCGATTACCGCAAGGAGCTCGCCAACCTCGAAAAGTTCGCCGAGCTCGTCGAGGACGAGGGGATCCTCGTGGCGCCGCGCCCGGTGCGCGATTACAGCACGTCGCGGGTGCTGACGATGGAGTTCATCGAGGGCCGCAAGGTCACAGACATTTCGCCGGTGGGGCTCCTCGACATCGACGGCACGGCGATGGCGGGCGCGCTCTTCCACTTCTTCCTCGACACCCTGCTTAACCACGGCATCCTGCACGCTGACCCGCATCCGGGCAACCTGCTCGTGACCCCGGAGGGGCAGCTCGCGCTCATCGATATGGGCATGGTCGTGCGAGTCCCGCGCCGAGTGCGCCAGCAACTGGTGCGCGTGTTGCTCGCGATCGGGGAGGGCGACGGCGAGGAGGTCGCCAACGTGCTGGGTAGCATGGGGCATCCGCTCAGCGACTTCGATGCGGCGGCGTTCCGCGACGACGTCAGCCACCTGGTTTCGAGCGTGCTCTCGCTCGGTAAGGACCTGCAGGCGGGCTCGGTGCTCGTCTCGCTCGCGCGGATTTCCGGCACGCACGGTCTTCGTCCGCCGGCCGAAATGTCGATGATCGGCAAGGCGCTGCTCAATCTCGACCAGGCGGTGGAGCACCTCGATCCGCACTTCGTGCCGGCCGAGGCGATCCGCGAGAACGTGGCAACGCTGATTACGTCCGGGTTTTCGATTTCGAACGGTAGCGCGATTGCGGCGGCCCTCGAGACCAAGGAGTTCGCCGCGAATCTTCCCCGGCGTGCGAACCGGATCATGGACGCGCTGTCAAACGGCGAGCTCACGATGCGGGTAGACGCCCTCGACGAGGACCGGCTTCTTCAAACCATGCACCAGGTGGCGAACCGGTTGACGGTCGGCCTCGTGCTCGCGGCGGTCACGATCGCGGCGGCTCTGATGTCGAATATCGATACGGGCCCGCAGATCCTGGGCTATCCGGCGGTGTCGCTGATTTTCTTCGTGTTCACGGCCATCGGAGGGCTCGTGTTCGTCGGCCAGATCTTCCATCAGGACCGCCGCACCAAGCGGCGAGCGAAGCGAGCCGAAAAAGAGTCACGCAAACAGGTGGGGGAGCTTTAGGCTCCGTGCCGCCGTCGCCGATGTTCGCCACGTGCGGAGATTGCTAGCGGTTCGCGGGCGCCTCGATACGCTGGAAAGACGCTCAACGCCGACTGTTTCACCGAGGAGAACCACATGACCTTCACCGTTTATCTTGCAGGCGAGATCCACTCCGATTGGCGCCACGAGGTCGAAGAGGGTGCGCGGGTGGCCGGACTCGACGTCACGTTCACGAATCCCGTCACCGACCACGAGGCCTCCGACGCCGCCGGCGACCACCTCGGCGACGCCCCCGAGGGCTTTTGGCGCGACCACCAGTCCGCAAAGGTCAACGCCATCCGCACCCGCACGCTCATCGAGGAGGCGGACCTCGTCGTCGTCCGCTTCGGTGACAAGTACAAGCAGTGGAACGCAGCGTTCGACGCCGGCTACTGCGCCGCGCTCGGCAAGCCGTACATCACGTTGCACGGCGAGGACATCGTCCACCCGCTCAAGGAGGTCGACGCCGAGGCACAGGCTTGGTGCACGACGACCGACCAAGTCGTCGAGACGCTACGCTACGTACTGCGGCCGTAGCGAATTTCGGTGACGGCTCGAGTTACGGCCACGGCTCGAGCTACGCCTTCAGCAGTTTCAACAGCGCGCTATCGGGCGAGCCTTTCAGTGACATGACTTTGCCCTTCTCGAACAGGTCGATCACGCGCGGGTTGATATAGGAATCCCGGGCAACCGTTTCCGTATTGTGGAGCAGTTCGGAGGTTGCTTCGATCGCGATTTTGACGGCTTCCGGCGACGTCGTCCCGGCCTTATGCGCGCGAGCGAGCGCCTCAGCCGCGGCACGGGTGCCCTGCCACGTCCGAAAATCTTTGGCCGTGAATTCGAGGCCGGCGATATCGGTGAGGTAGTCGTTGACGTCGGCGGCCGAGATGCCTTGCCAGGTCCGGCGGCGCCCCTCCTGAATCGGATAGCACACGGCGGGCGCGCTGCGCGGATTCTTCGGCGCCTCGGAGAAGAAGTCGGCGAGCGCCTGATCTTTGATGACGATGTCCCACTCGCTTTGCGACTTACCTCGGAAGGTCAGATGCACGTTCGGTCCCTCGACCTCCACGTGACGCCGCTGTAACGTCGTCGCGCCAAAGGCTTCCAACTGGCCGGAATGCTCGGATCCGCCCACGCGCAGCGAGCCCTTGTCCATCAGCCGTACGGCGGCAGCCAACGCGCGCCGCCGCGGACCGTCGCCCTCGGTCTTGCCGGGTTTGAGGTCACGGGTCACGGCGCGGCGCAACGACGGGAGCTCGGCCCCGAACGCGAGCGACTTCTCGAATTTCGCCTCGTCGCGCTCTTCGCGCCACGCCGGGTGGTACAGGTATTGCGTGCGCCCGGCTTCATCGATGCCGGTGGCTTGAATATGCGCGTTGTGCTCGGAGGCGATCCACACCTGCTTCCATGCGGGCGGGATCACCAATCCGCGAATGCGTTCGAGGGTGTCCTCGTCGGTGATGCGCTTGCCGTTCGCGCCCTTGTACGTGAAGCCGGTGCCCGCGCCCTTGCGCGAGATGCCGCCTTCGCCGGGAGTGACGTTAACAAGACCGTGTCGAGCGGGCATGGGTGTTCCTTCGGGTCGTGGCGTTCGGTGCCGGTTCAGCGGAGCGGGGGCGTTCCCTGCGTTTTACGCTATGCGACGCCGAAAACCGCGGCACGCAATTCGGCTTGTGGCGCACCACGAGGCGTCCGGTAACGTAAGCGCCATGACTGATTCTGATGTGGCTGCTGAATGGGATGCTCGGTACGCGACGAAGGGCCAGGTGTGGTCCGGGAACGTTAACCGGCTGCTCCCGCGGGAGGTCGAGGGGCTCGAGCCGGGCACCGCACTGGACGTGGGTTCGGGCGAGGGAGCCGATTCGATCTGGCTCGCCAAGAACGGCTGGGACGTGACGGGCGTCGACATTTCTGCGGTGGCAGTGGAGCGGGCGGCGGCGCTCGCGGCGCGCGAAGGGGTAGCGATCGACTTCCTCGCAGCCGACATTTCGACGACGACGGGACGCTTCGACCTCGTCTCCGCCTTCTTCCCCTCGGTCCCGTCGGACTCGGACATGCTCGAGCACATCCTCGGGCTCGTCGCGCCCGAGGGCACGCTTCTGTTCGTGCACCATGTGCATCCGGATCCGGAAAGCGCATCGGGCTACCGGCCGCATCGCCCGGGATTCATGAGCCCCTTCGACGTGCTTGCCGAACTCGAAGCGCTCGGCGACGAATGGCGAGTGGACAAAATCGAAGTCGTCGAAAACGGCGATGACCACGGCGGACACCATCATCACGGCGGGCACCATCATCACGGCGGGCACCATCATCACGGCGGGCACCATCAATCCGGCTCCGACCACCGCCGCGAGCCTGAGCATCGTCACGAGCATGGGCATCACCACGAGTCCGAGCACCGGCATGAAACTGAGCATCACCACGAGTCCGGGAAATACCGCGGCCTCGGTCGTCACCATCAGTTTGACGCCGTCCTGAAAGCCACCCGCATCTGATCAACCCCGGTGATGCGGAGGTTACCAATCAGCTAGCGGAGGTTACCAATCAGCTAGCTGCCTGGGAGCGCATCGTCGGTTCCGGGAAAGCGCCGGTCGGCTCGGTGAAGTCGCCTGCTTGCTCGAGATGGTTCTCGGGGTCGCTGAGGTAGACGTCGTCGAACAGTGACATGGTCTCGGCATCTTCCCCGTTGAGGGGATACTCGTCGGGCGTGGGCACAGTCCACCCCTGGTTACCGTGATCGGCCAGGTGACCGTGATCGGATAGCTCGCCGTAGTCAGGCTGGTGACCGTGATCGGGCAGGTGACCGTGATCGGGCATGTGGTTGTGGCCGGGTAGGTAGGCGTGGTCAGCCGGGTAGGCATGGTCAGCCGGGTGGGCGTGGTCAGCCGGGTGGGCGTGGTCAGGCGGGTAGGCATGGTCAGGCCGGCGGTCGTGAGGGTCGGCAATTGGATTGCCGTATTGGTCGACGAACAACCAGCCGCGTTCGTAATGCTTGATCGTGATGTTGTCTTGATGCACCTTCTCGTGGTGGAACCAGCACAGCATGACGAGATTATCGATGTCAGTATTCCCACCGTTTTGCCAATGTTGGACGTGATGAATATTTGAGCTTTGATACGGCTGGTCACAGCCCGGATATCGGCAAGATCGGTCGCGAGCGATGACCGCTCTGGCCTGTTTCGGTGTACATGTTCGCGAAATCCGGCCAACGTCAACTTCCGCCGACCCCGTTCCCAGCACGATGCGCGCAATCTTTGAATCGCAGAGCAACATTTGGAGCTGTGACGGCGTCAGTGGCGTGCCGTTGTCGAGGGTGGCCGGATCGAGACCGCGGAAGTTGGCAGCGCCAATGCCTGAGGGAATCACAGCCTTGAGGCGACCCAACTCCGCGACGACCTCGCCGTCAGCGCCGGCGTCACTCGAGCCGTCCAGCTCGCACGTGGCTGGATCGGCGGCTTCACGAGCGCGCAGACCCGCAGTGACCAAGGTGTCGAAATCGACGAGCGCCGACACGTGGGGGACCACGCGAGCAGTCGGCTGCGTATCGCCGTACTGGGTGACTTTCGTGAAGATATTCAACAGAGCTCCCGCGCGACGCTCGTTGTAGGCGCGCTCGTCTCCGGTTTCCTTCCGACCCATCGCCGCGGTCAACATGGTGTTAACCATCTGCCCGTTCTTATCCGTCAAGAAGCCGTTGAGGACCCAGCCGCCGTCCTTTTCAAACATGTTCAAGACCTGCTGACGCGCCTCCTTAGCCGCCTCGCGCTCTTGAGCCACAGGCGCGTGCTTGATCGTCCACGCTTTCACATGGCGGTAAAAGCGCTCGACACTCATGGTCAGTGCCGCTTCGAGCAGGGCAGCCTCCCCGTCGACAGGATCCGCTAACTGCGCCTTCAACGTCGGGTTCTTGATCGCGTTTCGGACGGCATCGATGTAGGCCGTGCTGAGACGCCCGGCCTTCGCCTGTTCCATAAACAACGGTAAATCCTCGCGCATCGCCTTGGCACGTTTTACGCCTTCGCGCGCATTCTGCCGCGATTGCTGTGTTGTCTGGCTTTCGAATTCACCGAGCGTGCGGGTATCGCCGCCCTCCCACTCCTTGTTGTGCGAGACCAGGGCAAGAATGTCACTGCGGATCGCGCCAAGCCGGATCTTCTGCGTGGCGAGCTCCTTCAAGAGCGCCAACCGCGAATCCTTATCCAACTCACTCACATCGAGCTGCGTTAGTACATCGAGCCCTTGAATCACCATCTCAATCCCGTAGGTGGCGAGATCGAAGGCCAGCCCAGACCCCTCCGCCTCAGATGATTCCGAGGCAGAGTCAAGACCAACAGGGGATAGCACTTCGCACACCTCCTTCGGTGTAGTCGGCGGATTCGCGCCAATGGATGAATCCGCGCGGAAAGACAGCAATTCAACCGGTCGACGAACAACCTCCGGCGCGTTATGCCGTGTTTTCGGGACCTACATCAATTCTAGAATCTGCCTCCGAAAGCGGTTTTTGGCATCCACAGCAGTGTCGGAAAGGTCTGGTTTTGGTGACGTCGTCGTGGCTGTGGATATGTTTATGTACCCGCCATCTCTGGCCAATCAGGCGGGCTAACCACTCCCCGGCTAACCACTCCGCGGCTAACCACTCCGCGGCGAACCGGTCCGGGACCACCCGGCAGCCACCCCGCAGCCACCCCATAAAAAAGGGTGCCCCGACCACCAGGCCGGGGCACCCCCATCAGTTACGTACAAGCACGGCCCGCACGCGCACCGCACGCGCACCGCCGCACGTCACCGCCCGCACGCGCAACCCATCACGGGAACAGGCCGCGCATCTTGTGCGCATCGAGCACGCGCTCCACCGCCATGGACACGGCCGCCTCGCGCAGGTTCACGCTGTGCTCCTTGGAGAACTCCACGACCTCATCCCACACGGCGAGCATCGCAGCCTCCTGCGACTTTTGAACGCGCTCGAGATCCCAGAAGAAATTGTCGCGGCTTTGCACCCACTCGTAATACGACACGAGCACGCCGCCGGAATTCGCCAGAATATCGGGCACAACCATGACGCCCCTCTCGTTGAGGATGGCGTCGCCCGAGCCCGTCGTCGGCCCGTTTGCGCCTTCGACGACGACGCGCGCCTTGACGTCAGCCGCGTTGTCTTTCGTGATGACGGCTTCGATAGCCGCGGGCACGACGGCGTCGACGTCCAGTAGCAGCAACTCCTCCGGATCCATCGCCTCGGCGCCCGCAAAGTCGACCACCTTACCGGTCTCATCCACGTGCTCGCCGAGCGCGTCGGTGTCGATGCCGTCCGCGTTGTAGATCGCGCCGAACACGTCGGAGATTGCCACAACCTTCATGCCGGCCTTGTCCATGAACCGGGCGGCACCGCGGCCGACCTTACCGAAGCCCTGCACGGCGACGGTGGCATCATTTTCCTCGATGCCGAGGTGGCCGAGCGCCGCGCGCGTCGTGAAATACACGCCCAGCGACGTCGCCTCAGCTCGCCCGAGCGAACCGCCAAGCGAGACCGGCTTTCCGGTCACGATGCCCGGCTGGGTGTAGCCCACGGCCTGCGAGTAGGTGTCCATAAACCACGCCATCGTTTGGGCGTCGGTGCCCATGTCGGGCGCGGGGATGTCAATATCCGGGCCGATCACGGGGAACAGCTCGTGCACGTAGCGGCGGGTGATGCGCTCGATCTCAGCCTTCGAGTATTCGGCCGGATTGAAGGCGATGCCACCCTTCGCGCCGCCGTAGGGCAGGTTGAGAAGCGCGGCCTTCCACGTCATGAGCATGGCCAGCGCACGAACCTCTTCCATGTCCACGCGCTCCGAATAGCGCACGCCGCCCTTGCCCGGGCCACGGCTCCAGTTGTGCTGAATGCGGTAGCCGCGAAGGACGGTCTTGGTGCCGTCGTCGCGCTTGACCGGCACAGCCACGGTGATTTCGCGGCGGGGTGTGGCGAGTAGTTCGTAATCGTCGTCGCTGAAGCCGAGGATTTCTTGCGCCCGCTTGAGCTGGGCTTTGGCGTCATCATAGGGGGTGGGAGTTGTGGTCACGTTCTGCCTCCTTGCTGTGAACATCTCAACCCATCATAAGTAATCGGAGGCTGACGACGTAACAGTTCGATTGACGACGCCGTCCGCGCGGCTCGCGTCGAAGCCGCGCCGAACCTTCGCCGCGCCCGGCGCGAAACCAATACCGACACCCGACGCAAAAAACCGGCGACCCCGCAGAACTCTCCACGGGGTCGCCGGTTATGCAGCACCTGCTCGCGCAGGCTTACGCGCGCTTAAGCAGGCGCACTTACGCGATGAAGACCTGCTCTTCGGGGTCGATGGACGGCTTGTCCGTGCCCGGCTCCTCGATGGAGCCAAACGGCATCTGGGCGAGCATCTCGTAGTCGGCCGGAAGGTCAAGGAATTCGCGGATCTTGGCGTCAAAGCCCTGCTTGAACCCGACGTTGTAGTGCTGGAGCGAGGTGCCAAGGCCGAGGTCGGTCATGAGCAGCCACACGCCGAACGCGGCGATGCCGTGGTTGTTCTCCTTGTAGAGCTCGTTGCGGTCCGGGCTCATGCCCATGTTTTCAACCTTCTCGCGGCTCTCGAACATGAGGACCGTGCCCAGGCCCTTCTTCGCCTGCTCGAAGCGCGGCGCGAAAAACTCGTACATCTTGGGGTTCATCGCAACCTTCTGGTCTTCGTGGAGCATGTCCCACACCTGGTCGTTCTTATCACCCGTGACGACGACGAAGCGCGTGGTCTGGCTGTTACCCGCCGAGGGGAAGCGGCCAGCGACGCCGCGAAGTGCCTCGACGACGTCCTCCACCGTGTGCTCGGTGTTCCTGCCAATTTCGTAAACCGAATGACGCTCGTGGATGAGATCCGTAAATGCTGACATGCCAACTCCTGTTGCTCAAAACTAAACGTGGAAAGTAATTGAAACTTCTACTAAATAGTTAAGCATAGTCGCCCGCCCGTGTGAAACTTTCGAGCGGTGGAATCGGTCACCAGTGCGTGGGCGCCGTGCGCGACGACGACCCAACGACGACGGCCCAGCGACGCCGCCGGCCCGCCCTAACGACGCCGGAAACCCGGGTAACCCACCAAGCCCGCTGATACCCTGAATGTACGTGGCGCTGGCGCAACCACCCGTGCCCACCCACCGGCACCTTCCCACCAGCACCAGCGCAAACCCCGACACCAACCCCGGCGCATCACCACCCAGACGTAAAGACAGTGAGGACAACCATGGATCAGCAACAGTTCGACGGTTTGGTCCGTCTATTCGAGAGCGCCACGGACGGCGAGGGCAACCCGCTCAACATGCACTACCTGCTGATTAAGCAGGGGGAGCGCGAATTCTTCCACGCGTTCGGCGGGCGGACCGAGCCCTCCGACATCCGCTCGCTGTCAAAGACGGTCATGGCCCTTATCCTCGGCACGCTCGTGGAAAGCCGAGACGACATCAGCGAGGACACCCCCGTCTGGCCAGTCCTCGAGCCGCTCGCCACGCTCACGAACGAGGACAACCGCCCGCGCCTGGAGCGCCTGAAGATCAAACACCTCATGAACCACACGATCGGCTTCGATCGCATTCTCATGATGCGCGGCGACATCGCGGACATGGACCCTGCCAATTACCTCGACTACATCGTCAACGAACCCATCGCGCACGAGCCCGGCACCCACTACCTCTATTCGAACGCGGGCTTCTACCTCATGTCGATCTTCCTGCAGGAATTCCTCGGCGAAGACCTCGAGGATTACGCCACCCGCGCGCTGTTCACCCCGCTCGGAATCACCGACTTCACCTGGGAGCGCTACGGAAAGTATCTCGCCGGCGCCACCCGCCTGTGGCTGCACCCCCGCGACATCCTCAAGATCGGGGAACTCTTGATGGTTGGCGGTAAAGGCATCGTCTCGTCGGCATGGATCGAACGGATGAAACAATTCACCGAGTTCACGCCGGATCAGGACACCCCAACTAATCCATACTTCCGCCGCTGGGCTTACGGGTCGAGCCTTTGGCTAAGTAAAAAGAATGGCATCTATTTCGGACACGGAACCGACGGGCAAAGTCTCGTGATCGTGCCAGACCGGGACGCCGTCGTCGTGACCACCGCCCATCAGGCGGACGTCACACGCCTAGAGGAGCTGGTGGACAAGGCAATCGCGCTCCTCTATTAGAACTGCCTAATCGGCAAAACGGATACCATGAGGAGGGTGCCTTGTGTGAGAGCGTTACCACCCCGTACCGGGCGTTGACTGAACACGTGGAGGAATCATGAAAAGGCTGTACATCGACAAGGTGCATCCGAAGGTTTTTCGCGCGCTGTCGGCGGCGTCCCAAGAGGCAAGCGACGCGGCGACGGCGGCCGGGCTCGGCCTCGATCTGATTGAGATTTGTAAGGTGCGAGCCTCGCAGATCAACGGCTGCCTCATCTGCATGTCGATCCACACGGACGTCGCGCGCGAGGCAGGAGTCACTCAGCGCCAACTCGATCTCATCACAGGGTGGCGCGAAGAAAAGTCGCCCTTCACGCAGGAGCAGCGTGCGGCACTGGCACTCACCGAGGAGATCACGCGCGTCGACGACGATTTAGCCATGGATCGCGCCCTCGAGCTCGCCGGCGGACTGTTTACACCCGAGCAGGTCTCGGCAATCTCATGGAATGTCATCATGATCGGCGCACTCAACCGGCTTTCGATCGTTTCCGGCCATCCGCCACGCCGCTAGCTTCAGCTCCGATCTGCTCGATAGTCTGTGGATATGACTCAACGAGAGACTGAACCAGAAACGAACTCCACCCGCTTTGGCAATGAGGTTGACGGCAATGGGGTTCACGGCGATCCGGTCCACGGCGATGCGATTCTCAGGCGTGCCTCTCGTGAGGACCTCGAGGTTGTTGTCGAGATGCGGGCCGTCATGTTCGAAGCGATGGGCGCGAAGGTGGAACCGGGCTGGCTGGCTCCAGCTCGCGCGTGGTTCGATGAGCACTTTGACGACCCCGATCTTGGCATCTTTCTCATCGAACTCGAGGGTGAGGTTGTGACCTGCGGTGTTGGGCAGATTCGACGGACGATTCCTTCGGCCGGGAACTGGTCGGGAGTGGACGTGTACGTCAACACCGTCGTGACCCGAGAGGCAGCCAGCGGGCGAGGCTTTGCATCGGCCATCACCAAAGCCGTCATGGATTGGGGCCGAACGCGTGGCGCTACCCGTGCCGAACTCATGGCGTCGCCGGCCGGGCAGTCCATCTACGAATCACTCGGCTTCACAGACTTCGGTAACCTCGCGATGCGCGCACCGCTGTAAACCACCGTTCGTCGCTGCCCTTCGCCGCCGCCGCCCGCGCCGCCGCCGGCCGAGCCGGTCCTGTTCGTCGGGCTCTATCTGCCGCAAAGGCGAGGGTTTTTGGTCAGGTGCGAGGGGTAGTTCCTCTCGCGTTTAGCTAGGACCCCTCGCGTTTGTGAGTGCAAGCCGAACCCGTGCGCCTACCCGTGCCGGCCTATCCGATCCACCCGTTGCGCCGCGCAATCTCCGCCGCCTCATGCTTCGAGCGTGCGCCGAGCTTCGTCTGAATATTCGACAGGTAGTTACGCACGGTCCCTTCGGCGAGGTGTGTGCGTTTGGCGATGTCATAAACCGGAAGTCCAAGTGCCGCAAGCTCCAGCACGTCGGACTCACGGGCAGTGAGGGGCGAATCTCCGGCGGCAATAGTGTCGGCAGCCAGCGTGGGATCGATCGCACGCTTGCCCGCATGCACGTCTCGGATCGCCCGGTTCAAATCCTCGGCGCGCACATTTTTTGGCAAGAATCCACGGGTGCCACTCTCGAGTGCCTTCTTCAGATAGCCGGGCCTCGCGTGCGACGTCAAAATCATCGTCGCCTTCGCCCCGCCGTTCGCCATCAACTTCTGAGCGGTCTCGATACCGTCCATTCCCGGCATCTGCAGATCGAGAATTGCCACATCGACGGGCTCCGCAGCGAGCCGAGCAACGGCATCCTCGCCCGAAGAAAACTCCGCCACCACGTCCAGCTCCTCATTGAGGCCGAGCAGCGTTGCCAGCGCTGAACGCACCAGCACTTCATCGTCAACCAACGCAACCCTAATCATGGCTCCACCTTACTTCCACGGTGAACTCATCCTCGTCCCGGCCCCAGGTCAACTGCGCAGGCTCCACCCGCCGCGCCAGTGATTTCAATCCGGTTCCGCCCGTCATCGAATCGCCACGAACACCATCGTTCGTCACCCTTACACCAGCCAGATCCAGCGTTATGTCGACCCGGCGCGCCTCTGAATGCTTCAAGATGTTCGTCGCAGCCTCGCGGATTACGTATGCGGCCGTCGTCGTGAAATTTTCCGGAACGTCACCGATAACGACGACGTCGGCGCCTGCGGCTTCGAGCAGCGACACGGCGCCGGCCAACTCGGCCTGCAAAACTGGAACGTCGTAATGGGTGATCATATGACGAAGGTCGCGCGTGGACTGGTCGGTGACATCCAAGATGTCGTTGAGCGTGTGCGACACGTCCTTACCCTGCGCGTTTAACTGCTGCGCAATCTGGGTGTGGAGTGAAATAGCGGCGAGGCGTTGGCCCATTATGTCGTGCAAATCTGCGGCGAATCGGAGGCGCTCCTCGGTCACACGAACCTGCGATTTTGCCACTGCCGCATCCTCCATTACTCGAAAGACCGACAGGTACCAGACCGTCGTTTTGTAGGTGCCCCACTGCGACGCAGCGAAGATGGCGACCAGCGCGGCCAACGCCCCTTCCACATCTGAGGCCACCGCAAACCCCGTCATCAAACTCACCGGAATTAATCCCAGCCAGCTGGGTGCAATGGATGTGATGAGTGAAGAAACCGGCACCGCCACTGATACGAGAGCCGCTGGCAGATGTGCCCCGTAACCGAGAATAGGGAAACCCACCACGATCACCAGGAACGGAATCGACATGATGGCAACGCTTCGCCAGTCCCTTGGCAGCTCCACACCTTTGCGTACCCATCGCGCATACACGGCGGTGGACGTGACGATTTGCAGCGTCATCGCTCCAACCACGGGCGGGTGCGAAAAGATTTGATCGGGAAACGCGAAACCGTAGAGCAATAACCACGACAGGAACGACAGGAGCGGAACTGCGAGGATAAGCATCCACTCGAATAGCTGGTACGCCCTTTTCGTTTTGTTGTGTTCAAAAGAATCAACGGGGTGGAAACTCCACATTTAGGCCCTCCTGGAAGTA
>NZ_JBHWPL010000045.1:0-2938 GCF_043424875.1 Trueperella sp.
CGGATTAGACAACCTCAGGATTTACTCGCTATATTAGTCAAGCACTCAACGAGACGTTGACATGTGCGGACGTAGCTCAGCTGGTAGAGCACCACCTTGCCAAGGTGGGGGTCGCGGGTTCGAATCCCGTCGTCCGCTCGAAGGCCAAGTGGTAGTCTTACTACTTCAACCACCTGGTGGGTTGGCCGAGAGGCGAGGCAGCGGCCTGCAAAGCCGTATACACGGGTTCGAATCCCGTACCCACCTCTCATACATCAGGGCGATTGGCGCAGTTGGTTAGCGCGCTTCCTCGACACGGAAGAGGTCACTGGTTCGAATCCAGTATCGCCCACAAGGAACAAGCCCCGGCAATGCCGGGGCTTTTGCTTTTCCTGCGCCAGACCTTTGCTTGCTCAGGGCTTTTTACTGCAACGCGGAGTCAGGCTACGGCTGGCCGGCCTTATGATTGGGCCACCCGTACGTCGGTGTAGTCCGTGTTGATGCCGACCGTGTCGGTGTCAACAGGGTCAAGGTCGTCTGTTTCCTCGCCGTGTCGCTGTGGCACGAACGCGCTGGCTGCGAGGAGGAGGGATAGCGTCAGCAAAGCAATGACGACGAAGATGCGGATGTCGATGGCCACGCCGCTTGCGCGGATGATTCCTGCGGTGGCAAGAATGATTCCAAGGGTTCCAAGTGCGCTTGTTGTGACTCTCATGTTAGTTTCCTTCGGTCGATGTCGAGGTGGGCTCTGTGGCAGCGTCGTCGGGGCCTTCCAGCCACTCGGCGTAGGTCATGGACGACGGGCCGATACCGGCAACGGCGAATTCGCCATAGTAGAAGTGGATGTCCACGATCTTGGCCTCGTCGGGGCGTTCAATCGCCTCGGGCGTATGGAGTTCCATGGTTTCGCCGGGTAAGAGGTTGAGATGCTGCGGATAGTGAATGACGCTGCCATCATCCGCGTTTGGATGACCGTCCGCCGAGGCTGGTCGGCTCATGAATTCCTCACCTTCGTGCACGATCTTCCACTCGCGGATACCGGAATATTCCACAGTCGCATACCCGAAGCTATGAGCATCGCGCGAGAGCTTGTAGATCACCGGAACATCCTCGGGAACGAGGCGGGAGCCAACAGCGTAGACGAAGGTATCGACGGACGAGGGCAAAGACTCTTGGAACGTGGCAGCTGGGCGGCGTTCACTGACGTAGATGAGGGAGAGCTCGTCGGCCGTGCCCCCGAGATTCAGAAAGCGCGGGTTTTCGGCGAACAGGAACCTATTTGGCAGGGCGAGGCTTGCCGCTAACAAGAACACGGTCGGGATCCCGACCAACCACGTGAGCGCCGTGAGCCACGTTGCCCGCAGCCCTCTGAAGCCGGCCACGAGCACGCCAAGCGAGACGATGGCCAGGCCCACGGAGAACGCCAACAGCACACGCGCAATCAAGCCCGACGCCGCAATGAGCGCGATCGCAGATCCGGCGATGGCGATCGCCACAACGATCCGGGCAACAGGACTAGATATTGCGGGCGTGCGCACCCGTCGCTTCCGCTTGCGAGGCGAAGGCGCTGGGTAATCGCGGCCCACAGGTGCAGCTGCGCCGCTCATCGCCGACCCATCGGCCGCGCCCGGCACGCCGTCCCCACTGAGGGGTGCTGGCGCGGGCTCTCTGAGCGCTCTAGGCTCAGAATCTTTGCGGCGCGATCGAGATCTCAGCACGGCGAAGGCCACCACCATCAGCGCGCCGATAACGGCGAAGTTCACAAAGATGAGGCTGGTGGTGTGTGACCATCCGCTGATTATTCCCGCGAACACGCCCGTGCCTGCGACGAAGCCGATGAGGGTCATGGCTATCGCCGTCGCAACGCCCGCGTCCGGATCTCTGATGGCTCGCTCGGCAAGGATGTCCTCGGTCTCGTATTCGGGGACGAATAGCCACGCAAGGCCGTAAAGAACGAGTCCCAAGCCGACGGCAAGGAACAGGAGAATCGCGAGCAGTCGAACGACCGCCGGGGAGATGCCCCAGCGGTGAGCGAGCCCGGCGCAGACGCCACCGAGCAACTTGTCGGGTGTGCGGCGGATCGGCCGGGTTCGAATCGTGTCGTAAACGTTCATGGTTTCAGTCTTCGGCAATTTCGGGAACCTATCGACCCTGAACACCCCTGATTTCCCCCTGATTTGTGCCGACCAAACCCTGATTTTCGCTGGATATTCTTTCGAAACGGGCGAAGCGGTGAGAACCTTACAGGGTGGATACATATTCAGATTTGCGTGCACCGTGGGCACGTGAGCGCCCCGCGCTCGCCCGGCGCGAGCCACGAGTGCTGGCGGGAGTATGCCAAGGCTTGTCCGTCCACCTTGGCGGGCAGGCGTGGGCGTGGCGACTCGCATGCGTCGCGCTGTCGTGGACGATGCTCGTGCCCGCTGCCTACGTGACTCTCGCGCTCACGCTCGGACGGATCGACGACGACGTCGCGCCAGAGAACCAGCGACTGTCCAAGCCGCTCGTCTCGAGTCGTGCCGATTCGTCGAAGCTCACCATTGCCGCACTCATAGCCCTCCTCGCCATAGCATGGATCGGCATGGGAGCCTTCCTCGGCGGCGATGTCGGCCGCCTCCTCCTGCCCATCACCATGGTCGCCATCGGCGCGGGTATCGCGTGGACGTATCGGGATGGGCGCTGGGGGACGACCTCTTTGATGGTGGGCCTTGCCATCGGGTCGTTCGGCGGAGTCATTTTGGTTGCCAATTCAGGGCCCAGCTCGCCGCTGTCAACTGCCATTCAAACCGGGATCGTCGTCTTGCTGGTCGCAGCAATCGTGCTCTATCCTTCTCAGGTGCGTTCCTCGATTATCGTTCGGGAAATTGATGCTCAGCGCATTCGGGAAGAAACACGGGCGGACATTGCTGCCCACCTTCATGATTCTGTGCTCCAAACGCTCGCATTGATTCGTTCGCAG
>NZ_JBHWPL010000046.1:0-37829 GCF_043424875.1 Trueperella sp.
CTGTACGTACAACTCGGTCGATGAACTGCAGAGCGCGGCCGTCGATGCCGGATACGCGTGCGCGGCTCCGGAAGAGCTTGGCTGGACCCAGGTCTCATGCGACGGCGTCGACCTGCTCGGCGTATTCGCCAACCCCGGCTCGGCCTCGGCATATGTTCACAAGGTTGAAGCGTCCGCCGAAGAGCCCTTCACCGCACTCGTTGGCGACAACTGGGTGATCATCGGAGAGGAAGCAGACCTCACCGAGCTCCAGGCCGAACTCGACGGCGAGATCCAGAATTTCGACGCCGCTCCGGCTGAGGAAGACACCGAAGACGCCGCCTAATTTGCAAGGGGATTTGCGTGTAATCGCCGGGTTGATCGGCGTACCGTTGACCTATGAGCGGCTCGTCACCACGACTGCGAAGATCGCCGTGCGGGCGGGCCGCCAACTGCCCACGCTGTGGCAGCATCTTCAGATCGACCGCGTCTATCGGTTCTACGAGAGCTTTGGCATGAAGCGAGTTGCGGCGGCCATGGTTCACTTCACCCTGAAGGGGCGCGTCCACGACCGCGAACTCTACCTCTACACGGCTAACCGCTTCGAGTTGATCGACAAGTGGCCGCTAGTCGATCGGGTAACCCTCGACGAGCCCCTCGGTATTCGGAATCCAGCCGAGCTCCGGCGCCACGTGTTCGGCGAAGTTCTGCAGGATGCGTAGATTTGGTTCCACGCCGAGTTGGTTCGGAATGGTGATCATGAGCGTGTCTGCGGCCGCGATCGCCGGATCCGCCTTGAGCTGCTCGATCAGGACGTCGGGCTCGGCAGCGTAGGTGCGGCCGAACGTCGTCTTGGTGGACTCGATGTAGCCGACCTGGTCCTCGCTGGAAGCGAGCAGACCGAACTGCTTCTGATCCTCGCCCGAAACGATCGGGAAGATGGATCGCGACACGGACACGCGCGGCGCCCAGTCATGACCCGCGTCCTGCCACGCGTTGCGGTAAGCGCGGATCTGCGCGGCTTGAAGTTCGCCGAGCGAGCTTCCGTCCGCCTCTGACACGAGGGTTGAGGACATGAGGTTGACGCCGTCACGCGCGGCCTGCTCCGCCGTCTTGGTCGTGCCCGATCCCCACCACACGTGCTTTTCCAGTTCCGGCGAATGCGGGAAGATCGGTAGCTCAATGCCCGGCGTGTACATACGCGGATACTGCTCCTCGAGTGATGCAGCCTCGGCGATCGCATACCCTCGGATAGCGGCCATGAACAGTTCAAACTTCTTACGAGCCATGTCCGCACCGTTGGGCGCCTCGCCCTTGTAGCCGAACGTCTCCCAGCCCTTCTTGACCGGCTCCGGTGAACCGCGCGAGACGCCGAGCGCCACGCGACCATCCGCAAGGAGATCAAGGGCAGCGGCCTCTTCCGCCAGGTAGAACGGGTTCTCGTAGCGCAGGTCGATCACACCCGTGCCCACCTCGATGTTCTTCGTGGCACCAATGACGGCGCCAAGGAGCGGCATCGGGGACGCACCCTGCGGCGCGAAGTGGTGAACGCGGAAGTACGCGCCGTTCACGCCGATCTCGTCGGCCGCCTTCGCCAGCTCGACCTGAGACTGAAGCGTCTCGCGGGCGTCCATGCCCTCCTGCTCGCCGACCGAGTGATGTCCAAAACTAAGAAACCCAAAAGCCTTCATGGTTGAAGTTTAAACCATCTAGTGACAATCGCCAACTACCGGGCGGACCGGCGCCGCTGTGCCACCTGCCTCCACCAATCCACAAGGACCGGGATGGGTGCGTGAGCGTTCAGGCCGCTCGGCTGCGGGAGTACCCACAGCTCGCCGCCACCAAGCAAAACCGGCTCGCCCGGCTCACCCGAAGCACCTGAAGAACCCAAAGCGCCCGAAACACCCGAGTAGAACTGCTTGCCCATCTGCGCTTTCGGCTGGTCGAACGCGTCCCGATACGCCGTCACACCAAGAATCGCGACGACGTCCGGCCGCACGTCCTGCGCCAGCGCCACGAGCCGCCGGCCACCCTCACTCAGCTCCTCACGGCTGAGCTCGGCCGCCCGCGCAGTCGCGCGATTGACGAGATTGGTCAGCCCGATCCCGCGCGCAACCATCTCGGCTTCATCCTTCGCGCTCAGCCCGGCAGTCGCGTCCACCCGATGCGGCATGAGGCCCGCCTGGTGAAGCGAGGTCCAAAACCGGTTCGACGGCGCCGCGAACGGCGCATTGACCGCCGCCGTCCACAACCCCGGATTGATGCCCACGATCAACAGCCACGGATCGGGGTGAACGACGTCGTCGACGCTTCCACCCTCGAACTGCGCAAGTTCGTCGCGCCGCGGACGCCTCCCGCCCAGCGGCGACACTCGGCCAGAGGCGCTCGCCGGCCGATTCCACGCCGGCGAACCGCCGCCCGCCTCCGAAGCAGCGGGACTCATCCGTGCACCTGCCCGCCAGCGCCGACCCCGGGCGTCCGGGATGCCCGCAGGCCGTTGAGAATCACGATCACTTCGCCCACCTCGTGCACGAGCACCACGGCGGCCAGGCCGAGCACGCCCGTGATCGCCAGTGGCATGGGCACCGCGATGATGGCCAGCGAGAGCACAATGTTCTGATTGATGATCCGCACGCTTCGGCGCGCGTGGCCGAGCGCCTGCGGAATCAGCCGCAGGTCGCTGCCGGTAAAAGCCACGTCCGCCGATTCGATCGCCGCATCCGACCCGCTCACGCCCATCGCAATGCCCACCGTCGCGCTCGCGAGCGCCGGTGCATCGTTGATGCCGTCGCCGATCATGGCGGTCGGCGTTTTTGCCGACCGCGACGCCACGGCCTTCGCCTTATCTTCCGGCCGCAGCTGCGCCGCCACGTCGTCGATGCCAGCCTGCTCGGCCAAGGCGCGCGCCGTACGCTCGTTGTCGCCGGTCAGCATACTGACGGACACCCCGCGATCGCGCAGCGCCTGAACGGCCTCGGCCGCTTCCGGGCGTAGCTCGTCGCGCACGCCGATCACGCCGACCGCCGTGCCATCGACGCTGACGACCACGCAGGTTTGGCCGTCGGCTTCGAGGGCGTCCACGTCATCCGCCAGATCACCGGGCAGCTCGCCCGCCATCTCACCGGGTACTTCGCCGCCGCCAAAGCGCGGGCTCCGAACCGCCACGGCACGACCGTTGACCTTGCCGCCGATACCGCGGCCGGCCTCCTCAACAACATCCGAGGATTCGGCCAGCTCCCCCATGCCCTCGGCCGCCGCGACGATCGCCGTGGCTAACGGGTGGGTGGAATGCGCTTCAAGCGCGCCGGCAAGTGCGAGCACCTCGGCCTCGTTCACGCCCTGTATGACCTCAACCGCCGTCACGGTCGGCTTGTTACTCGTGAGCGTTCCGGTCTTGTCCACGGCAACGTGCTTAATCGTGCCGAGGTCTTCGAAAGCGGCGCCTGACTTGATGACCACGCCGAACTTGCTCGCGGCGCCAATCGCCGAGACCACCGTGACCGGCACGGAAATCGCCATCGCACACGGGCTTGCCGCCACGAGGACCACGAGCGCGCGGGTGACCCACAGTTGCGGGTCACCCAGCAGCGAGCCGATCACCGCGACCGCGATGGCCAGCACGATCACGCCCGGCACGAGCGGCCTCGCGATGCGGTCAGCGATGCGCGCCCGCTCGCCCTTGCGGTGCTGAGCCTGTTCGATGAGCTTCACAATCGTGGTGAGCGAATTGTCGCTACCCGGCGCGCTCGCCTCGATCTCGAGCGCGCCCGCCGCGTTGACCGCTCCGGCCGGCACCTCGCTCCCGGGCTCCACGGCCACGAGGATCGATTCGCCCGTAATCGCCGAGGCATCCACGCTCGAATGCCCGCTGAGCACGCGCCCGTCCGTCGCGATTCGCTCGCCCGGCCGCACCCGAACGACGTCGCCGACCACCACATCCTTGGCCGCCACCTCGATCGTCTGCCCGCATCGCACCACGCTCGCGCGCCCGGGAGCAAGGCTGAGCAGGGATCGCAGGCCGCCTCGCGCGCGGTCCATCGCCTTATCCTCGAGCGCCTCGGCGATCGAATACAGAAACGCCAGGGCGGCCGCCTCCTCGACGTAGCCCAGGATCACGGCGCCCGCCGCGCTGATCGTCATGAGTAAGCCGATGCCGAGTTTGCGCTGTCCGATCAGCCTGCGCAGGGCGCCCGGCACGAACGTTGATGCGCCAAGTACGAGCGCGGTCCAGAAGAATACGAGCGCGACGACGTCGGCGGCCCGGCCGCTGCCAAGCCATTCGGTGAGGAGGCCGGCCACCAAGAACACTCCCGACGCCACGGGAATCATGACCTCTAAATCACGCCACCACGGGCCTGATTCCTCGAACTCCTCGGCGAGCTCCTCGTTGCTCGGCGCTTCGCAGCCACACGCACTCATCGCAATCCTTTCGTCAAACTTAGATTAGCCACTGGGGCCGGCGGATCTCGAACGCGGCGGCCTGAGCTTGCCAGCCCGGGCGGCCTGAGCCTGCCAGCCCGAGCGGGCCAGCCCTGGCCGATAATCCCGATTTCGCCAAGGGATAATTCGGTAGATCACAAAAATGGCGACGCGTAGGTTCGTCAGTAGCTACCGGCTCAACCACCGAGTGGCGGAAAGAAGGAACCATGACTACGAACGTCCCGAACGAAAACTTGCCAAACGAGGATCGCTCGAATACGAAGGTCCCGGATAAGAATGTACCGATCTATGAAGACGACGTCGCGCCCGGCGCCGAGGAAATTGGCGCCGATGAGCTTCACGGGGGCGATGACGCCCTCGAGCGCGACATCCACCGAGATCGCGAGACCCACCGCGACCACAACCTCGACCACGAGCGCGATCACGATCTCTCACTCGACGAGGACGTGACCGCACCTGGCGCTGACCGCATCGGCGCAACCGACGCTCCGCATAACCAGACGGTGTATGAGGACGACGACAAGCCGGCCGCCATGGGCGACGCCGCAGCTCCGGGCGCCGAGAACGTCGGCGGAATGACCAAGGACAATCCAGGCACGAGCGGGCACCGCCCCGATTCGGCCACGGAGGACCGCGAGATCCACGGCGAGTACGGCGAGCCACGCCATCGCGACGTCTAATTCGTCAACCTAAAAACTGAGGCGCAGCGTACAGCGGGGAGTTCTCCGCTGTACGCTGCGCCGTTTCGGTGACACACTTTTGCTATGGAACTGTTTTCTGCCACGGGTTTGGCCGGCGCCGCCGGCCTGAATGCCTATATCCCGCTGCTCATTTTCGGCCTGCTGGCCCGCTTCACCGACTTCGTCAACCTCCCCAGCGGTTGGCAGTGGCTCGCGGATCCGGCTCTCTTGGCGATCGTCGCCGTCCTGCTCGTGATCGAGCTGGTGGCGGACAAAATCCCGGTGGTCGATTCGTTCAACGATATCGTCCAGACCCTGATTCGCCCCGCCTCCGGTGGCCTCGTGTTCGCCTCCGGGCTCGAATCCTACGGCGCGCCCGAGCAGGTCACGGACGGTTCCGTGTTTTCCCAGCCGAGCACGTGGGTGGCGATCGGCGCGGGCGTGGTCATCGCCTTCGTCATGCATCTGTTTAAGTCGACGGCGCGGCCCGCCGTCAACGTGGGCACCCTCGGCGCCGGCACGGCATTCGTCTCGGCCGCTGAAGACACGACGTCGGCCGGCCTGTCCGTCGCCGCCGTCTTCATTCCGATCGTGGCTGGCTTGGCCGTCGTCGGCATCCTCGTCGGCCTCGGCTACCTCGCCTACAAGGCCTTCACCTGGCGCAACCGCCGGCGCGAGAGCCCACCCGACGTCGTGGTCGAGGTAGACAAGTATCCCTATCAGGGGCAGTGAGGAAACTATGGACTACACCATCACGACCACCGACCGCGGCGGGCGCATCAACGCCGTTGACGAAGGCACGACCAAGGGATACCTCGGCTTTACCGACTGCGGCGACTCCGTGATCGACGCCGTCACTACCCAAGTCCCCAGCGAATATGGCGGGCAGGGCATCGGCACGGCGCTCATTGTGGAACTCGTGGATTACGCGCGTAGCAACGGCCTGACGATCATCCCCACCTGCCCGTTCATCGAGGCGTATTTCGAGAAGAACGACGACGTGCGCGACGTCTGGCACAACGCGCCGAGCCGCTAGCGCCCGAGCGCCTCGCGAACCTCGGCGATCGAGGGCTGGCCGGGGGCCGTCGTCGTTCCGGCTGTGGCAAACGTAGCCACGGAGCCGTAATTCCAGCCCTCTAGGCGCGAGCGTCGGCCGGCCTCCCCCATCGCGATGGTGATGAGCGGGCGCCGAGTTTGGCCTGCCACAGCCTTCGTCACGTCGAGAAGGCGCTGAGTATCGGCGTCGCTGTGTGCCATGACGGACAGTTTGGCCACCGCGTCCGGAATCTGCAGCATGTCCTCGAGCATGACGAACATGACCTCCGAATCCGGCGTCTCCTTCCAGTCGTGGTGCGAGACCACGGGCGTATACCCGAGCCCGGCGGCGCGGCGGGCGAGATCCGGCGTCGCATCGGAGTGAAACTCAAAGTCAATGCCCACGCGTTCGGCCGGCACGCGCTCTTGCATCATGATGTCGAGGGCGGTGGCAAGGAGGACTCGGTACCGGAACGGGGTCAGCGAGGCTTCGCCACCCTGCTCACGGGTCCGCACGGTAAACAGCACGGGCACGCTCGTCTTGGCGAACAGCTCTCGTAAGACGCTGCGGCCAAGGGTGTCGAAATCCATGTCGGGGTGGTTGGCGAGCAGGAAGTCGGCGCGGAACTCGAGCACGTCAGCCCCGGCCTCTTCGCGCGCCAGCGCCTCCTCGATGATGACCTCGGCAGTCGTCCCCGCCAGCGGCACAATGATCGCGGGATCTTCGCGTCCGTCAAATATCACCAGTTCTCACCATCCCAACTTCCAAATCCGCCGTTACGCTGCTCATTCTCACGCTTCAGACGCTCGGCCTCCTGGGCGCGTCGCAGGAGCTCTTCCTCCTTCAGCTGCTGGGTGGTCGGTGGCGGCTCGCCTCCCTCCGGCGGCTCTGGTTCATTGCCTCCCGGCGGCGGCTCTGGTGGTTCATTGCCATTGCTACCCTCAGCCTTCTCGCGCGCGTCCTGCGCCTTCTCATCAGTGTCTTGCTTCTGCTGATCCGGCGACTCGCCCTGAGGAACACATTGTGCCACAGTCGCCGAGGCGTCCTCGTAGGCCACCTGCGCGCGATCGAAGTACCCGGCTTCGAAGAGACGATCGCCCTGAATCTCCTGTCCGACCGCCAGATTCATCCGAACGCGGCACTCGGCAGTGTAGTCTTCTGGGTCCTCGACGTCCGTGGGCTCGGGATCCTCCGAATCCGCGTCCTTCGGCACGAGTTCGAGGGCCACGGTGAGGGTCTCGACGCCGTCGTCCACGGCCTCCGCCCGAATCTGCGCCGTTCCCTGCCCGAAGTACGCCTCCCAGTTGTCAAGATAGTCAGGGATGACGCGGGTGCCGATTCCGTACGAGCGGGCGCTGTTCGAATACGAACCGTCCCCGTACCCAGATTCGCCCGACGCCATCGCATACACCGCTATACCGGCGACGACGGCCACGTACGCGAGCGCGAGGGCCAGTGCGAGTGAGATCGCGGTGACGATCTTTTGCCTCAGTGTGTGAGTCATCGGCCACCTCGCCATCGTTGCGGCGTCCGATTGGCAGGGCCCGCGCCGGGGCTGGTATCGATCGTCTCGCGGTGGATGCTCAGCATGCCGGCGCTTCGCAAATGTGGCACGAGATGGGCGATCTCCCACGCCATGAGCAGCGCGAATACGATGGCGAAAGGCCAGATCACCGGGCTGTAATAATTCTCGTCCGTGGCCTCTTCTAACAGTGTGTCCGCGTCAATGGCCCCGACGATCTCGTCGATTCCGCCCGGGCTGGTGCGATGGTAGAACGGAACGCCAATCTGGTCGGCAATAGTCGTTAACGCCCCGAGGTCAGCGCGTGAAATCGCGTCGCCTCCGTTGGGATCCTCGATGTACTCGCTCTCGATGGACCACGAATCATTCCTCTCCATCTTGCCGCCCTGCTCCGTGCCATAGCCAAGCACCATGCCGCCATCAAAGAGGCCACTCCACGAGCCGAACTCGGGCGCTTCCCCGCGCGAGGAATCGCTCGCGTCAGTCGATTCCCCGTCGGTCATCAAAATGACGATCGGCACATACTCAGGGTTCGATTGCGCCATTCGCTCCACGACGTCAACCACCGTCTCCACCGGCCTGTTAATCGACGAGCCCGCCGAGTAATCCGTCAGCTCGCGGTCGTAGACCTCGAGCCACGTAGCCACCGCCTGCTTGTCCGAGGTCAGTGGTAACTGCTGAGTCGCCGTCGACGAGTATTCGACAATCGCGTAGTGGGCGCTGGGCAACGACTGGACCACCGCCAGGGCGTCCGCGCGAACGCCTTCAAGGCGCTGCTCGCTGCCGTTGTAATCTTCCGCGGCCATGGAACCGGTGGCATCAATGACGAAGTAGACGGCAAGGTTCGATGTGGTCGACGTGGTTTTGACGGCGACGGCGGGCGCGAGACCCATCGCGATCACCATGAGGAGCATGAGCGTGCGGCGTAGCCAGGACACGAGGCGGTCGCGCCCGTCCATCACTCCGAGCACGATGAAGGCAAGGCCCGCCACGCCAATGACGGCGAGCAACCACGCGGGAATCAGGTATTGGAAGTTCACAGCTTAAACCTCCATGCCAGACCAAGGAGCAGGAGCGTGGCCAGCCCAACGGCGATTGGCCAGTTGCCCGGGGTGTCCACGGTTATCGTTTCGCCAACGACGCCCAGATCCACGGCGTCCTGAGCCTGAACGGCCGCCACGATCTCTTGCGCCGCTGCCGCGTCCTCGGCCGCGTAATAGTACCCGCCGCGCGATTCGAACACTTCGCGCATCTCCTCGTTGTCGTCCGACCATCCGCCAGAGATGTACAGTCCGTGCACAACGATGCCCTTGTCGGCAGCGAGCTGGGCCGCCTCCTCGAGTGTGAACACGGGGCTGCCCGCCAACGCGTTGTCGGTGGCGAAAACGATCGACCGGGAGCGCTCGTCTTCCTCCTGGTCGAACGACTGAGCACACGACACAAGGCCATCGCCAATCAGTGACGAACCGTAGGTGTAGCCCGCGGACGTGCCGGCCACCAGATCGGAATATCCGTCGTAGTTATAGGAGTCACTGAGCACGCGAGCAACGTAGTCGAGCTGATTGATGACGAGCTCGTAGTCGCTGGTCAACGGGAACACGAGGCGCGTTCCAGAATTCCACATCGCCAGGCCCACGCGCTCGCCCTCAAAGTCCTTCACGATCTCGGAAAACGATTTGACCACCTGAGCATCAAAATCGATGACCGAGCCGGACACGTCCAGGCACAGCATGATGTCGCGCGTGGCAAGTTTCGATTCCAGCGAGATGTCTCCCGATGGGCGCGCAGCAAGGTACGACGACGTCACGCCGCCCAGCAACCCCACTGCCAGGATCGATCCGAGCGCGACGCGCAAGATCTGCAACCGACGCCGGAAGCGCGGATGTTCCCGCGCGCGCTTGGTATGCGCGACGGCGACGCCCGTGCCGCTCGAGCGCTTTACTCCGAGCCACCAGCCCACGCCAAGGGCGGCGATGAGGACGACAATCAGGAGGGGGAACAGCCATCCGGTTACCATGAGAGCACCGCCTCAACCGCGCGGTCGCGCGCCTTGGGGATATCGCCGTGTGCGTATGGCGCGAACGAGGGTTCTTCCCACGATCGAATAGCGTCGGCAGCGTTTTCGAAGGTCGCCACCCTGCGCAGGTGAGAGGGCTGCCAGGAACGCAGATCCATCCCGGCGCGCTCGCCCAGAATATCGCGGAGCTCAGCCGCGAGGTCGATATGCAACTCGCGGGCCTGCTCGTCCGCACTATCGATGTGTCTAGCGACGACGTCGTCGATCCGCTGGACCCAGCGCTCGCGGTCGCTCATCCTCACCGGCTGCAGCTTAATCGCGCGGATGGGCTGGTAATGGTAGAACCACAGCGCAAAAACGATCGCGACGAGCATCGCGATGAGCGAGGCGACGAGGATCGCGATCAGAAACGCGGAGGGGCCGGTGGGGTCAAGGAGCTTGTCAACGGGCACGGCGCTTCCTTAACAACTCGATGAGCGCGCCCGGAACCTGCTCGGAGGCACTCACGGTGACGTGCCGAATACCTGTGGAGCGCAGGATCCCGCGGGCGAACTCGTGGGCCTGATAGCGGTCACGCTCGAGGTCGTGGCGCAGCAAGCGGTCCTCGCGCAGGAAAGCCGGGATTTCGGAGCCATCCAGCGCGTCGACCATGTGGTGCACGCCCTCCTGAGCAACGGGCATATCGGCAACCCGCATCACGAGCATCTCGTGCTTGGTGCGGATGCGCCGAAGGGTCTGACCATCGGGGCGATCGGGCCAGTATTCGTCCGTGATGACGAGGAGCAGGGCTCGCGGCTGCGGGATGCGCAACACCTCTTCGAGCATCTCCGACACGGCGGAGGTGCCGGTGGCTGAATCGAAGCGCTCCTGAGCGGCGTCAAGAGAAAAGTCGAGGTGGTTGTTGCCGTTGCGGGCGGGCATGCGGACGATGCCATCGGTGTCGCCGTACACAACGCTCAGGCGGTCGCCGCGCTGAATCGCGAGGTAGCCGAGGATGTCCGCGGCGAACATTCCGATGTCGGCCTTCGTCTCCCCCGTGGGGGCCGCGCCGCGCATCTCGCGGCCCGTGTCGATCACGAGCTGCGTAAACATGTCCGACTCGCGCTCGAATCGGCGGATGATCGGGTGGCCCGAGCGAGCCGAGGTCTTCCAGTCGATGTCCGCCACGTCGTCGCCATGCTCGTAATCGACGAGGTCCTCGAAGTCGTGGCCGTGGCCGGTAAAGATCGAGGCGTGATGTCCCTCGTACATTCCCGAGGCGCGCCGAATCACAGGCAACGAGACTTTCGCCCGAACGAGCGCCGCGCGCGTTGCCTTGGACTGATCGGAAAGCCGCCTCACGGAAAACCCTACGGGGTGGGAACGGCCTGGAAGACGGCGTCGATGAGCGATTCCGGGGTCACGTTGTTCGCGAGCGCGTCGTACGTGCGCACGAGGCGGTGGCGAAGAATCTGGTGGCGAAGGCGCGTGATGTCCTCCGGAACCACGTAGTTGCGGCCGGCCAGCAGCGCGAGCGCCTGACCGACCTGCATGAGGGCCAATCCGCCTCGCGGCGATGAGCCCACGCGCACGTACTTTTGGAACTCGGGCAGCGGGCGCGGGCCCTTGCCGCGCGTGCTGTTGACGATGTCCACGATGTAGCTCTTGATCGACTCATCCACGTAGACGCGGCGGGCGACCTCCTGCAGGTAGAGCACGTCGTCGGTGGTAATGGGTTCCACGCCCACCGGGCGGCCGAACGTTCCCTCGGCGGTCTTGGTCAGGATCTCGAACTCTTCGTTGGTCTCCGGGTAGGTCAGCACCTCCTTGAGCAGGAAGCGATCCATCTGAGCCTCGGGCAGGACGTAGGTGCCCTCTTCCTCAATGGGATTCTGCGTGGCAAGAACCATGAACGGATCGGGCAGCTTGTAGATCGTGCCGCCGATCGAGGTCTGACGCTCCTGCATGGACTCAAGCATCGCGGACTGGGTCTTGGCTGAAGAACGGTTGATCTCATCGAGGAGCACCATGTTCGCGTGAACCGGGCCAAGCTGCGTGGAGAACTCCCCAGTCTCGTAGGAGTAGATCTGGGTGCCCACGATGTCGTTGGGCATGAGGTCCGGCGTGCACTGGATGCGCGAGAAAGTTCCCGAGATCGCGTCCGCGAGCGTCACGGCCGCCGTCGTCTTGGCCAAACCCGGCACGGACTCCAGCAGCACATGCCCGCGGGCAATCATCGTCGTCATCAGCGCAAGCGAGAGGTTTGCCTGCCCGACCACGCGTCCTTGGAAAATCGATTTCACGCGACCAATGAGATCGGAAGCACGGGCCATTTCGTCGTCGTTGATTTGGCCACTGGCGAGTGCGTTCATGTCACGTCCTTGCAGTAGAGGAATCTCCGTGGCCAGTCTAAACGGCATTTCGCGGGGATTCATCATCCGGGGAGCCGACCCATCGGTCAGACTGGTGGATTACTATTAGCGGACAAGCACAGGGCACTGACAGCAAGGAGGCCCGATGACCTGGCTACCCGACCACGGCGAGGACGCTCCCGCATCGCAGCGCTCCCGCGGCCCGCTGTACTTCCTCATCGCTTCCGCCACGATTTTGTTCCTCGTCTTGGCGTTCATTTTCTATACGGTCGTGATCGGCCAAGGCCGCGATCTGGGCGAAGACCAACCGACGACGCCGTCCGCTGACGTCACCGAGACCACCGACACACCCGAGCAGACCGCCGAGCCGAGCGACGAGCCGAGCGAGCCGGCCGACGAACCGAGCGAGGAACCCACTCCGGTTCGCCCCGCGCCCGAGGGCGCCATCGAGGCGACCGCCTTCACCACCCCGGCCTCGAACATTCACTGCCGGATCAACGATTCCAACGTCGAGTGCTCGATCTACGCCTACGACTACCCCTCACCCGGCCAGTGCGAAGGCATCACCGCCACGTACTCCGTGGGAGTTGAGGGCGAGGTAGACGCCGACTGTCAGTACTTCGTGCGGACCAATGAGATCTACGACTACGGCACCTCCGTGGCGCTTAATGGCTTCGCCTGCACGCTCGAGCAGGACGGCGTGACGTGCTGGTCCGAGATGTCCGGGCATGGGTTCAACCTCAAGAGGGCTGACGACACCATCTTCTGATGCCGTAATTGCCTTTATTCACAGGTTCTCACGTAGTATTGCGGCATGACGTCGGCCCCTCACAACCACACTCGCGGGCAAGCCGCGAGCCCTCAAACAAGCGCTTCGCCAGGGCGCCCGCGCGCCCGCAAGCGCGTCAGCCCCGGCTGGATCCCGAACTACCACGGCGCGTGGGCCATGATCACCGTGCCTGTGCTGCTCGGCGTGATCATCGGGGGATTCGTGTGGGAGCACCTGTTGCTGCTGGGGCTGTGGTGGGTCGGCTACTTCGCGTTCTTCGCCACGGGCATGTGGCTGCGCTCGAGGCGCAAGGCACGGTACTTCCCGCCGGTTCGCACCTACGTGCTGGCCACCCTGCCATTCGCGTTGAGCGTGCTGATCACCGCGCCGTACCTTCTGTGGTGGATCCCCGTCTTCTTGCCGCTGATCGCGATCACCGTCTGGGCATCGATGCACCGCAAGGATCGCTCGATGGTGAACAACATCGCCACGGTGGGGGCCGCTGGCCTGACGCTCCCGGTGGCCTACGACATGGGCACCGGCGGGCAGGGCGGACTCTGGGGAACCGGGCTGCTCCTGGACTCGCTACCCCTTGAGTCTTTCCCCGGCGCCTCCGCGAACGGCGAGCTGACCGGATGGCCGTGGGTCTGGCTCGTCACGCTCGTGGTGGCCTGGTACTTCCTCGGCACGATCCTGTACGTCAAGACGAACATCCGCGAGCGCGGCGAACTCGGCTGGCTCATCGCGTCGGCGATCTTCCACGGGATCGCCATGGTCAACGTGATCATCCTGGCCGCCCAGGGACTGTTCTCGTGGTGGCTCGCGGCGCTGTGGGTCATCATCTTCGCGCGGGCCGTCCTCGTGCCGATTTACGGCCAGCGCGAAGGCTGGCTATCGGCCAAGGCGATCGGGTTCGGGGAAGTCTTCATCTCGATCGCCCTCATGATCACGATCCTTTAGGCGCGGAATTTCTTGTAGGCCCGCACGAGCCTCAGCGAGGCATCCGGCTCAGCCACAGTCACGCGCACGCCTTCATCGGCAAACGTTCGCACGACGATCTTTTCCTCGGCGCAAAAGCGCGCGAATCGCTCCGAGTCCGAGCCCAGCCCGAACCACACGAAGTTGCCCTGCGGCTCTGGCCCATCCCATTCGAGAGCGCGCAGCGCGCCCACGAGCTTGTCGCGTTCCTTGACGATCGTGGCCACCCGCTGGTCCACGGCCGGCCGCTCCTGCAGCGCCGCCACGGCCGCGCTCTGGGCGAGCATGTTCACGCCGAACGGCGTAGCCACCTTGCCAAGTCCCGCGACGACGTCGTCGACGCCGAGCGCGTAGCCCACGCGGATGCCCGCCAAGCCGTACGCCTTCGAGAAGGTCCGCAGTGTTACCGCGTTCAGGAACTCGCGGGCTAGCTCGATGCCGCGCACCGGATCGTCCATGACCACGAAGTCCACGTAGGCCTCGTCGATGAGCACGGGGATCTCGCTGGGTACCGAGCGCATGAAGCGGTGCAGCTCGTCGTGCGTGAGCGCCGCGCTCGTCGGGTTGTTCGGCGTGCACACGAGGATCGCGCGCGTCTTATCGGTGATGGCGTCCAGCATCGCCCCCAGATCGGGCTTGCCGTCCGCGCGCAACGGCGTGGGCACGGCCCTCCCGCCGGCCACCTTGATCGCGATCGGGTACGCCTCGAAGGATCTCCACGGCATGACCACCTCGGAACCGGGCGTACACACGGCTGTCAAGAACTTCTCAATGAGCGCCGTGGAGCCGTTACCCACCACCACGTTCGCCACCGACGTCTCGTGATAGGCCGCGATGGCCTCCAGTAGCAGCGCGTTACCCATGTCGGGGTACTTATTGAGCTGCCCGATGCGTCCGGACACGGCGGCAGCGACGCCCGGCAGCGTCGGAAAGGGCATCTCGTTGGAGGACACCTTGATGACGTCAGGATCATCGGGATTTCGGCCTGCCACGTAGGCGGGAATGTCTGCAAGTTCGGGGCGGAAGTACGTCATGGTCTTATCTTGCCTCTATTTCGCCTCTGGCGCACGGCTCGGCCATTTCGCGTCTGGCGCACGGTTCGGCCATCAGGCGCGCGAAGACCGTACAGTGGACGCATGAAGTTTCTCATTACAGCGGCTGTGAACGCCGTCGCGCTGTGGATAACCACCCTGCTGCTCTCGGGTGTCACGCTCGAGGGCTCGGTTCCGGCCGATTCGTTCCTCGCAGACATCGGCACCACCGGCCAGCAGGCGGTCTACTTCCTCCTCGCGGGCGCGGTGTTGGGCGTGGTCAACATGTTCGTGCGCCCCATCGTCAAGGTCCTGTCGTTCCCGTTCTATCTGCTGACGCTCGGCCTCTTCTTCATCGTCGTGAACGCACTGATGATCATGCTGACGGCGTGGATCACCGGCCACTTCGACCTCTCCCTCATGGTCGGCTCCTTCTGGTGGGCGCTGGTGGCCGGCATCATCGTGGGCCTCGTGAACTGGTTCCTCGAGGTTCTCCTTCCGGAGCGCGATTAGTATTCCTCGCACCTTTACCAAGACGGCCGGCGCCCGGGCGATCGCCCACGAAGTCACCGGCTTAGAGGCGCTGTCCGAGGCCGCCCGCCACGGCGGTGCGCCGGTCGCGCGCCTCGCCTCCTCGTCGGCCACGTCCTTGGCCACCTACGCCATATCGGAGACGTCGCCCACCGCCGAGGCCGCCCGCGAGTTCGGTGGCCGGCTCGCCCGCACCCACGCCTACTCACCCACTGGTACACGCGTCTTTGGCGAGGAACCCCCGACCTTCCCGGCCCGCTTCGGCCACCTCGGCCACATGGGCAACGCCCTGCTGACGATGGTCCCGCCCGGCTCCCCCGCGCGATCCTTCGGCGAGTTCTACGCCGAGGACCGCCTCCTGCCATACGTCCAGCCAGCGCTGGACAACGGCTCGTTGTCCACCGACGACGCCGATACCATAGAGCGCCTCGCGCAACGGCTTCGCGACGGCGCCTTTGACGCACCGCAGCCCGCGCTCGTCCACACCGACGCGGCCATCCTCCACGGCGACCTGTGGTCCGGAAATCTGCTGTGGGCCACGGCTGATTCGATCGTCGACGGCGGGGGTGACGTCAACGGCTCGCCCTCCTATCCCGGCACCGGCGAAAGACGCACCACCAGTGCCACGGGACCGATCGGCGTCGTGATTGATCCTGCCTGCCACGGCGGCCACGCCGAATCGGACCTCGCCCAGCTTGGCGTGTTCGGCGCCTCGCACGTGAGCGATATCTACGAGGGGTACAACGAGGTCTCGCCGCTTGCGGACGGCTGGAAGGAGCGCATCGGGCTCCACCAGCTCCACATCCTCATCATTCACGCGGCGCTGTTTGGCGGAAGCTACGGGGCGCAGACCATTCGGACAGCCACGCCCTACCTGTAGCCGTTGTGCGAGAATCGGCGCATGACGAACTTTGCCGATTCCGCTCTCCTGTCTCCCCTTGATGGCCGATACCGCGCCGAAACGTCACCCCTCGCCGAGTTCCTCTCCGAAGCCGCGCTCAATCGCGACCGGCTCAAGGTCGAGGTGGAGTGGCTGATCTTCCTGTCCACGAATGAAGTGCTTCCGGGCGCGCCCGTGTTGCGCGAGGGCGAGATCGCGTACCTGCGCGGGCTGGTCGACGATTTCGGCGAGGCCGATATCGCCCGCATGGCCCAGATCGAGGCCGAGACCAAGCACGACGTCAAGGCCGTCGAGTACTTCCTCAAGGAGAAGATGGACGCGGCCGCGGATGCACTCGGCGAGACGTCGCTGCCGCAGATGCACGAGATCGTCCACATCTTCGCCACGTCGGAGGACATCAACAACACCGCGTATGCGCTGAACATTCAAGGCGCGGTGGCGCAGGTCTGGCTGCCGCAGGCCCAGGCCTTCGTGGACGAGCTCTCCCAGCGGGCGCGCGAGTACGCCGAGCTGGCCATGCTCTCGCGCACGCACGGCCAGGCGGCCTCCCCCACCACGCTCGGCAAGGAATTCGCCGTGCTTGCCTGGCGCTTGACCCGCCAGCTCGATCGGATCAAGGGCGCGGCCTACCTCGGCAAATTCAACGGCGCCACCGGCACCTACGGCGCACACGTGGCCTCCGTGCCAGAGGCCGACTGGCCGACGCTCGCGAAGCAGTTCGTCGAGAGCCTCGGGCTCACGTTCAATCCTCTGACCACCCAGATCGAATCGCACGACTGGATGGCCGAACTCTTCTCGGACGTGGCGCGGTTTAACCGCATCGCCCACAACCTCGCCACCGACTTTTGGACCTACATATCGCTGGGCTACCTGAAGCAGAACCTGGCGACGCAGGGAACCACCGGCTCGTCCACCATGCCGCACAAGGTCAATCCGATCCGCTTCGAGAACGCGGAGGCGAACCTCGAGATCTCCTGCTCGATCCTCGACACGCTCGGCGCCACGCTCGTGACCTCGCGTATGCAGCGCGACCTGACCGACTCATCGTCGCTGCGAAACGTGGGCGTGGCGTTCGGCCACTCGCTCCTGGCGCTGAAGAACCTGCGCCGCGGCCTTGCCGGCGTGGATGCGAACCCGCAGAGGCTGGCCGAGGACTTGGAGCAGGCATGGGAGGTGCTCGCCGAGCCGATTCAGCAGGTCATGCGCACGGCGTCGATCGCGGGCGCCGAGGGCATGGACGATCCATACGAGCGGCTCAAGGACCTCACCCGCGGGCACGCGGTGGGCGAGGAGGAGATGCGCGCGTTCATTTACTCGCTCAATCTTCCCGCCGACGTCGAGGAGCGCTTGGCGCATCTCACGCCCGCCACCTATACCGGAGTGGCCGCCAAGCTCGTACCCTAGAGGTTTCGACCGATAGGACCTCGTGTTTTTAACCACCGATACTGGCTCACTCGACGGCGTTGCAGGCTGGGCCGTCGACATCATGGAGACGCTCGGCGGCCTGGGCGTGGCGCTCCTCATCGCGATCGAGAACCTCTTCCCGCCCATTCCCTCCGAGATCATCTTGCCGCTGGCGGGCTTCACCGCCTCCCTCGGCACGAAGTTCTCCCTCGCCGAGGCGATCATCTGGGCCACGGTCGGCTCGGTCACCGGCGCATGGGCGCTGTACTGGGTGGCGAGGTTCTTTGGCCGCGAGCGCACGCGCGCAGTCTTCGAATGGCTCCCGCTCGTCAACATGGACGACGTCAACAAGACCGAAGACTGGTTCAGCAAGCACGACCAGGGAACCGTGTTCTTTGGCCGCATGCTCCCGATCTTCCGCTCGCTCATCTCGCTTCCTGCGGGCGTCATCGAAATGAACTTCCTGAAGTTCACTGTGCTGACCGCGGCGGGCTCGGCGATCTGGAACACCGCCCTCGTCAGCGCCGGCTACCTCCTGGGCGAGAACTGGGACGTCGTTGAACAGTACGTGGGCGTGCTGTCCTACGTGGTGGGCGCCGCGATCCTCATCTTCCTTGTGTGGTGGATCGTCAAGCGCGTGCGGAAGAATCGCGACGACGACGATGGCGACGACGGCAGCGACGACGACAGCACCAGCAACGACAGCGACAGCGCCGGCCAGAACACCAGCGACCAGAACACCAGCGAGCAGAACGACGCCGAATAGCCGCGCCGCGTCAGCCGAGGCCGGACAGGTCGAGGCCGGATTCGCGCGGCCGCGAGTCGAAGTTGTCGATGCGCTCGAGGAGAACGCCTTCGCGTAGCGCCCACGGGCAAATCTCCAGGCGCTTGACCTTAAACCGCTTCATCGCGATGTGCGCAACCTCGGCGCCCGCCACGATCTGGTGCGTGCGTTCGGGTGTGATGCCCGGTAGCTCCACGCGCGCGGGCGCTGGGATCCGGGCGATGCGATCCACCCAGTTTCCAAGGTCAGACCTGCTCATACGCCGCCGCTCCTCCGGCCCCACCACGGTGATGCGGTTACCGGCAAGGCGCGCCAGCGAACGGAACGTCTTCGAGGTGGCCACCACGTGATCCGGCTTCGGGAACTCCTTGAGGGCCGTGGCCAGGGGTTCGAGCTCGTCGTGAATGTGCCGGCGCAGCATCACCAGCTCCGAGGCCCGCGGCGGATCGTGCTTGAGGAAGTCCCGCGTGAGGCGCCCGGCACCCAGAGGCACCGACGCCACGAATTCCGGCTCCTCGTCAATACCCAGCGACACCTCGAATGAGCCTCCGCCAATATCGAGCACCATGATGCGACCGGCCGCCCAGCCGTGCCAGCGCCGCGCCGCGAAGTAGGTGAGTTCGGCTTCCTCCGATCCGGAGAGCACGCCGAACTTCGTGCCCGCGATCTCCTCGAGCCGCTCGAGCACGGCCGGCCCGTTCGTCGCCTCGCGGATGGCCGAGGTGACGATGCCGATCATGGCATCCACCGCGTTCTTTCGCGCAAACGCGGCCGCCTTGCGCGTGGCGCGCTCGAGCGCCCGCACGCCGTCGTCGTTGATAGAACCGTCGTCCTCGAGGTACTGCATGAGGCGCACCACCGAGCGTTCGCCGGCGAAGGGATCGGGGCGAGCGCGCGCATACGCATCGACGACGATGATGTGAACCGTATTTGAACCGATGTCTAACACTCCGAGACGCATGTCACAAGACTAGTCTCCTTTGCGCGTCTCGTCAGCCTTGTGGCGCGTCAAAGTGCGCGCTTGTCCGCCACCAGCCCAGCCTCGCCCGCGAACCTGTCACCCGTCAGAGCCACCCACTAGACTGGGGGGCAACGATCAAGGAGTTCGATGGTTACTTTCATGCTTGCCGTGTCCGAACCTCAGGCGCGCGCCTTCCTCGAGACGGGATACGACGTCGTGTCCGGATTTGCCGTGGATGCCACGGCTGGCGCGTCGGTCACCGACGTCGGTGACCTCATGGACCTGCTGTGCCTGCGCTTCCCCGATTCGCCGTATTCGGAGGATAAGCCGCTGGACATCATGCACCTGCCGGCCGATCCGTTCACGATGGACCGGCTCGCAGTCGGCCCCCTTCATCCCCAGGCCATTCGAGGCGGGGTGATCGAGTTTGGAAACTATGACGGCACCGGCGTTGCGCGCGGTGGCGGCGTGGAGACCGACCTGCTCCTGCTCGACCCCGCGCGCATCACCGCGGGCGCCACGCTGTGGCGTTTCTACCCCGGCAATCCCGAACCGGAACACCGCGGCACCTACCACGGCATCGCGTACGGCTGGGAAAACTACGAGACCGGGGCCTTCACCGCCGCGGTTCCCACGCCCTTCCTCGGCCCCGTCATCCGCCGCGACTGGGGATCCGTTCCCTGCGATGTGGAGCTCGACGGCGGCAAGCCGGCCTCCGTCACGATGGTTGCGCCCGTCGCGCCCGATCAGGAGGACGGTTTCCAGGAGCTCGAATCGGGCATGTGGGCGAAGCGGATCGAGGTTGACGAGACCGCCCACATCTACACCGACTTTGTGACCGGGCGAGTCTCGGGCATGCCCGTGCGGATCGTGCGATCCGTGCGCAGCAACAACACGCTCACGTTCCAGGTGGCGGCCTCGCTGACCGACGCGCTGTACATGGAGCGCGCAAAGTTCCAGCGGTGGTCCAGCGCCACCTTCACCGCGCTCGTCGACCCCTCGCACATCACCGACAAGAACCGCCAGGAGGCAAAGCCGGTGCGCTGGGATGTCGCCGACCGCCCGCCGATCGCCACCCGCACGGTCAATCCGGTGGACTTTTCCAATTCCGAGGCGCTGCTGCGCGAGACCTTCGGGCTCATCAGCGAGACGGCGCCGCCGGGATGGGAGGAGGTCACGCTGCGAATCCAACTCGTGGGCACCTCGGCGATCTACGAGGGCTTTGCGAAGCTCGGCGAGAACAAGCACGCCGCGCTGCGCGTGATTCCCACCGCGATCATTCACCACATGCGCCGCCTCAAGCAGGATCGCACGCTCGCGGGCGAACAACCGTTCCTCATCGCCGTCATCCGGCTGGAGAAGAACGGCAAGGGCACGCTGAGCGTCAACGGCGAGAAGGAGCCGGTGTGGGCCGATCAGGTGGATCCGGTGGAGTGGCACAACGAGGTGGCGGCCTTCCCGCGTACGGGATCGACAATGCCGGACTGGCTCCTCGACCGGGTCTCGCACGATGCGCCCGAGCACACGACGAGCGACGACACGTCCTCGCTCAGCCCCTACCCGCAGGACCTCACTGCCAATATCCACTGGATTAACGACATTACGGGCGAGAAAATTAACTAGGTAAAACATGGAATAAATCGCAGCGGATAGTCATTAACTTTAACGACGCCGATCACCGGCTAGTTTTCATTCGCGGTTTCGCGAACACAACGAAGGAAAGGCACCCCAATGGCCAACATCAATCTCCGCGTTAACGGCATGACCTGCCAGAACTGCGTCGCCCACGTCAGCGACGAGCTCACCGCTATCGAGGGTGTTGAGGACATCATGGTCACCCTCGACGCCGAGGGCACATCAGAGATCCACCTCGTCACCGATGGCGAGATCACCGACGAGCAGCTTCACGAGGCCATCGATGAGGCGGGCGACTACGAGCTCGTCGACATCTCCCGATAACCCACCACCTCACTCGCCTCGGCCATGCACACGCGTGGTTCGCGGGCGCGTCCGCGACCCCAGAAAGACATCATGACGAATCCCCCTTCCCCGCCGGCACCCGGCACTGACGCCAGCGCTCTGGCCGAGATCGACCTCGCCGTTCAGGGCATGACGTGTGCCTCGTGCGTGGCGCGCGTGGAGAAGAAGCTCAACAAGGTCCCGGGCGTCACCGCGGTGGTCAATCTGGCCACCGAGCGCGCTCACGTTGAACTCGATTCCACCGGCAAGGACCTCACCGGGAACGACCTCATCGAGGTCATCACGAAGGCGGGATACGACGCCTCGCTCATTCGTCGGGTCGACCTCGGCGACGACGGCAGCCGCGTCTCGTCCGGCAGCGCCGATCCCGAGGCCGTTGAGGCGGCTGCGGAGGCCGCTGCTCAGGCGCGCGTGGAAGACCTGTGGCGGCGCTTCGTCGTCTCCGCGATCCTGTCCATCCCGGTGGTCGGGATCTCCATGATTCCCGCCCTGCAATTTTCGGGGTGGCAGTGGCTGATCGGAGCACTGAGCCTTCCGATCGCGTTCTGGTCGGGCTGGCCCTTCCACCGCGCGGCCTTCCGCGCGGCGCGCTACGGCTCGTCGACCATGGACACCCTCGTCTCCCTCGGCGTGCTCGCCTCGATGGGATGGTCGCTCTGGGCGCTACTGTTCGGCGGAGCCGGGCACATCGGCTACACGATGCACATGACGGGCATCCACGGCCTGGCCGACAACGTTCACCCGCACCTGTACTTTGAATCCGCCGCAATGATCGTCACCTTCCTCCTCATCGGCAGGTGGCTCGAGGCGAAATCCCGCCGATCCGCGGGCGACGCCCTGCGCGCGCTCCTCGAGCTCGGCGCCGACGAGGCGTACCTTGTGCGCCGCGCCGACGGCACCGAGATCGGAGAGACGGTTCCCGTCTCCGAGCTCCAGGTCGGGGACGTCTTCCGTGTGCGGCCGGGCGAAACGGTGGCGACTGACGGGATCGTCGTCGTTGGTCACTCCGCCATCGACGCCTCGCTGGTCACAGGCGAATCCGTGCCCGTCGACGTCGGCCCGGACTCGGAGGTGACCGGGGCGACGATCAACGAACAGGGCTCGCTCGACGTGCGGGCCACGCGCGTGGGCGAGGAGACCACCCTCGCCCAGATGGGCCGCCTGCTCACCGAGGCGCAGACAGGCAAAGCGCCAGTTCAGCGCATCGTCGACCGCATTTCGGCGGTCTTCGTGCCGACCGTGATCGTCATCGCGCTCGCCACGTTCCTCATTCGCATCGCGCTCGGCAACCCGCTCGAGATGGCGCTTGCTTCGGCGATCACCGTGCTCGTGGTGGCATGCCCGTGTGCGCTGGGCCTTGCCACGCCGACGGCGCTGCTCGTGGGCTCGGGCCGGCTCTCCGGCCTCGGCGTGCTGATCCGCGGCCCCGAAGTTCTTGAGGGCGCGCATCACGTGGACACGATCATGCTCGACAAGACGGGCACGCTGACCACGGGCGTCATGTCCGTGAGCGATATCGAGGCCGCTGGCGGGCCACCCCACGAGCTCCTCGCGATCGCCGCCGGCGTGGAATCCCATTCCGAGCACCCGATCGCCAAGGCCATCGTGCGCTCCGCTCGGGAGATGGGCGTCGAGCCGGCCGAGGCCCCGGGCTTCCAGAACGTCATGGGCAACGGAGTGGTCGGCAAGGTCGGCAAGCAATCGATCGCCGCGGGCAAACTCGCCTGGCTCGAAGCTGAGGGCCACAACGTCGAACCGATCCGCAAGCGCGCCGAGGCCATCGCCGAATCTGGTGCGACCGCCGTCGTGATCACGAGCGACCGGGAGGCCGTGGGCGTGCTCGGCGTACGCGACACGGTGCGCCCCGAGGCGCAGGAAACCATCCGCGCGCTTCGCGAGCGCAACCTCACGCCCGTACTGGTAACCGGCGATAACGCGGCGACGGCGGCCACGGTGGCGGCAGAGCTCGGCATCGACGAGGTCCACTCCGGCGTGCTTCCCCCTCAAAAACTCGAGGTGCTTCACGATCTTCAGGGCGCGGGCAAGCGCGTGGCGATGGTGGGCGACGGCGTCAATGACGCCGCGGCGCTTGCCGGCGCCGACCTCTCGATCGCCATGGGCTCGGGCACCGACGTGGCCAAGGCGGCCGCCGACATCACGATCGTCAACTCCGATATCCGCACCATCCCCGCCTCCCTGCGCGTGTCCGAGGCGACCCTGCGCATCATCAAGCAGAACCTCGGCTGGGCGTTCGCCTACAACCTCATCGCGATCCCGCTGGCCGTGTTCGGCGTGATCGTGCCGGGTATTGCGGCGTTCGCGATGGCGAGCTCGTCGGTGATCGTCGTCGTCAATTCGCTGCGGCTGCGAAGCGCCTAGTTGGTGGGGTACCTCATCCCTAGGTCTTGCCTAGTTAACAGGGTGTTTGGCTAGGATCAACCTGTGAGCACACTGCCAGAATCCGCGTCGTCGTCCGAGCCGGACGATCCGTCGCGGTCGTCTGCGGCCAAGCGCACGGCAGATTCGACGGCGGGCGCGCCCGTCCACCAGCCAAAGCGCGACGTGCTCCTCATCGACTCCCCGCAAAGCTGGGCCCGCAATCCCGCCGATCTCTTCGGCGCGGTGCTGGCAATTATCGGCGCTGTTCTCGTGGGCCTCGTGGCCGTCTACGGCCGCACCACCACGTTCGCGGTGGCGGCGGACGTCCGCCGGGCCACGGGCGGCGTGCTCGAAACAGTCCTCTCCCTGCCGATTAACGCCCTCGAGGGCCTGCTCTCGTTCTTCCTTCCGCTCGCCTTGCTCGCCGAGATCGTGGTTCGGCGCCGCTGGCGCACGCTCATCACGGCGGGCATCGCCGCGGGCGTATCGGTTCTCTTGACGAACGCAGCGCTGTGGGCGGGCGATCGCTGGTGGCCGACCTCCCCGCTCGTCGACCAGCTCTCCGACGCGGTGTATCAGCAATCCCACATCGCGCTCGTCCCATACGTTGCCGTCGTCTCGGCGCTCCTCGCCGTCTCCGGATCGTCAAAGGGCTCGCGCGTCACGCGCACGGGCTGGTGGCTGCTCGCCGTCGTGCTCCTGCTGTCCGTCCTCCAAGGAAACCAGACGCTCACGGCCGCGTTGCTCACCGTGCTCCTGGGCGTCCTTGCCGGCCTGCTCACCCGGTACATCATCGGCGGCGAGCCCGAGCGCACCACAGGCGCGCACCTCATCTCCATGATTCGCCGAGCGGGCATCGACGTCGTGACCGCCGTGCGCATCGATGACCTCACCGCTGACGATCCGCTCTACGCCTACGACATCGTGACGTCCGCGCCGATCGGGCACACGAACATGGCCGGCCTCGAGCAGATTCGCCAGATCCTCGCCACGGCCCCGCCCGACGACGAGCAGGCCTCCGAAGCCGAGACCCTCATCCGCGAGCTCGAGTCTCTCACCAGCCCGGACGACCAGTGGGAGATCAACGGCCTCGACGCCGAAACGTTCCGCGAGGACACCCGCAGGCGCTACCCCAGCACGCGTTCCTCGCTGATCTCGCGCAATTACATTGCCACGGACACCCACGGCTGTGCCTACCACCTGAAGGTTCTCGACGCCGACCGCCAAATCATGTCCGTGCTCGATGACCTGTGGGCTCGCCTAACCCTGCGCACCACGATCCGCCAGACTCGCCGCACCACCGAGGCGGTGGCCGAACACATGGCCCTGCTCGCCATGCGCGCCGAGCAGATCGGCCTCGAGACCCCCGAATTCGTCTCGCTCGCACGCATGGAATCCTCGATCGTCCTCATCGAAAAGACGAATCAGGATCCACTCCTGTGCGACGTGCTCAGCGAGGACGTGTCCGACGACGATCTGGACACCCTTTGGGATCAGATCCGGCGCGCTCACCGCGCAGGCATGTCGCACGGGCACATGCACGCCAAGTACGTGAAGAAGTCCGACGGCGGCCTGCAGATCACCTCGTGGCACAACGGTTCGGTTCTGTCCACGGACTCGACGAGGCAGGTGGACCTCGCGCAGACCGTTGCCATGCTCGCCTCCATCGTTGGCGTGGATCGCGCGGTCGATTCGCTCAAGCGCGCACTGCCGGCGACGATCGTCGCCACCGTGGCGCCGTTCCTGCAGAACACGATTTTGCCCAAGCCCACCCGCGACGCGTTCTCGAAGAAGGAGCTCCAAGAGCTTCACGACGCCCTGTCCGAGGACATCCCCGAGGCGACCAACCTCCAAAGCGTTGAGTTCACCCGGTTCTCGGTCAAGACGATCGTCACGGTGATCATCGGCGTTGTCGCCATCGCGATCCTGCTCGGCTCTCTCAACTTCGAGGATTTGCGCGACGCCCTCACCGACGCGAACCCGTGGTGGATGCTCGCCGCGTTCCTCGTTGGCCTCGGCACGTACGTCGGCGCCGCCGTCGCGCTGCGCGCATACACGCAGGAGCGCGTCCCGTTCGGCGAAACGCTGCTCGTGCAGGTCGCCGCCTCGGTGGTCACGCTCGTCGCCCCGGCCGGCATCGGGCCGGCGGCGCTCAACCTACGCTTCCTCCAGAAGAAGGGTGTGGCGACGACGCCGGCCATCGCCACCGTCTCGATCACCCAGATCGCGCAGTTCCTCGTCACGGTAATCCTGCTCATCATCCTCTCGCTGTTCACCGGCGACCTCGGCAACCTCTCCTTGCCCTCCGGTTCGATTATGATCGCGATCGGCGTGATCGCCCTGATCGCGTTCGTCATCTTCGCCATCAAGCCCATCCGCCAGTGGCTCCTTGGCCGCATCCGCCCCACGCTTCAGCAGATCTGGCCGCGCCTCGTCTGGCTCGCCACGAACCCGGGGCGCATCCTCGCGGGCGCGGGTGGCGCGATCTTCCAGTCGATGGCCTTCGTGGCCACGTTCGGCATGAGCCTGCAGGCCTTCGGCTATGAGCTGCCGTTGATCACGCTGGCGATCACCTACCTGCTGTCGAACTCGGTGGGCTCGGTCGTGCCGTCCCCGGGCGGTATCGGACCGGTCGAGGCGGCCCTCACCGGCGGCCTCGTGATCGCCGGCATTCCGTCGTCGGTCGCGTTCTCCACCGCCGTGCTCTACCGCCTGTTCACCTTCTGGGGCCGCGTGCCACTTGGCTGGGTTGCGCTCCAGATCGCACAGAAACGCAATATCGTCTAGATGAATCACGACGCCGGCAGGTTTGCGCTCGTTCGTCAGATCCATTCGGATTGGCTCGGCTGGCTACTCGCCATCCTTGTTTTCGCCGGATACACCGCCTTTTCGGTGTGGCAATGGACCAACTTCGTGGCGCCCAGCTGGGATCTTGGGATCTTCACGCAGCTGCTCGAGCGCTACAGCACGGCCTCCGAGCCGATCGTGACGATCAAGGGCCCGGACTACAACCTGTGGGGCGACCACTTCCACCCCATCCTCGTTCTGCTCACGCCCCTATATTGGCTGTTCCCCTCGGGCCTAACCCTGATGATCGCCCAGAACGCGCTGTTCGCGATCTCGATCGTTCCGATCACGTGGCTCGCCCGCTCGCGCATGGGCCGAGCCGGATCGCTGATCGCCCTGTCCTACGCCCTGAGCTGGGGGCTGGCCAACGCCGTGGCGGTGCAGTTCCACGAGATCGCCTTCGCCGTGCCGCTACTGGCCTACGGGCTCGTGTTCTACATGTGCGGGCGCATGTGGCCCGCCATGGTGTTCGTGGGCGCGATCGTGTTCGTCAAGGAAGACCTTGGCCTGACGGTCGCCGCATTCGGCGTCGTCGCCGCGGTAACCGCGTGGCGCCGGCGCGAGTCGCCCATGCCCTGGCTCGGCCTCAACGCGTGGGGCATCATGTGGTTCATCCTGGCCGTCTTCGTCATCGTGCCCGCCTTTAACACGCAGGGTCAGTGGGACTACACGGACCGAGTCTCCGACGCCGGCCTGATCGACCAGCTCCTCGCGTTCGTCACGCCCGCCCAAAAGTGGATGACCGTTGGCCTGCTCATCCTGCTCGGCGGCGTCATCGCCCTGCGCTCGCCCCTCATCTTGATGATCGTGCCCACCCTCGCCTGGCGCTTCCTTGGCAACGTCGATTACTACTGGGGCTGGACCTGGCATTACTCCGCGGTGCTCATGCCCATCGTCACGGTGGCGGCGATTGACGGATACGAACGCTGGCGCGCGGCGCGCGAGCAAGCGGACGAGGCTGAGCATGCGGAGCAGACAAACCCGCCTAACCAAGCAGACCAGCCTGACCAGCGGTCCGGCCGAGGCCGGGCCGTCGCGCTCGCCGTGGGCGTGACGGCGCTTGCGTCGTCACTGTTCATGGTCGGAACCGGGCCGGTGCGGCACGTGTGGCACGACTATTACGTGTGGGATCCGGACGGCTCGCGGGCCGCGCTTGCACACCTGGAGGAATTGGGCGCAGACGAGCAGACCGTCGTCGCCGCGGATATCTCGCACCTGGCCTATCTGGTGCCGCACTACGAGACGTACTGGCAAGGCACGATGGACGGTGTGGTTCCGGACGCGTGGGTGGTTCAGCTTAACGACCAGGTGGAGGACAAGATCGCGTATGCGCACAACCGCTGGGGTGGCACGTGGACGGCTCATGTTCACGGGCACGTGGCTCTGCTGACGAACGATTAGACGCGCGAGCTAAGCGCGGCGGGCTGGTCACGGTTAGCGAAACTCGTAGATCCACGTCACAAAAAGTGAGAGCATACAGGCATGGACGAACGTGCTGGCAAACTTGCCCAAGAAGAAGATCTCATCAATGTCGATGCCCTGATTTCGGCGTACTACGATACGGAGCCGGACCCCGATAATCCGGCTCAGCAGGTCGTGTTCGGAACCTCCGGGCATCGCGGCTCCGCATTCGACGGCGCATTTAACGAGGCCCACATCGTTGCGACCACGCAGGCGATCGTGGAGTACCGAAGGTCGCAGGGAATCGACGGCCCGCTTTACATCGGCCGCGATACGCACGCCCTGTCGGAGCCCGCGGAGAAGACGGCGCTCGAGGTGCTCGCCGCGAACGACGTCGAGGTGCGGATTGACGCCCGGAATTCCTGGACGCCCACCCCGGCCGTTTCGCTTGCGATACTCACGGCGAACGGCGCGGACACGGCGGAAGGCGTGCGCACGCACGGTCCTGATCTCGCAGATGGCATCGTCATTACGCCGTCGCACAACCCGCCGCGCGACGGCGGCTTCAAGTACAACCCGCCGCACGGCGGCCCTGCCGATACGGACGCGACCGAGGTGATCGCGGCGCGCGCGAACGAGCTGCTGCGCGAGGGCTGGAAGAACGTCAAGCGCATACCCTACGAGCAGGCGCGGGTTGCGGACACGACGCGCGGGCACGACTACCTCTCGGCGTACGTGGACGACCTCTCCTCGATCCTCGATCTTGAGGCAATCCGCTCGGCCGGCATCCGCATCGGCGCGGATCCGATGGGCGGGGCCGCCGCAGAGTACTGGGGCGCGATCGGCGAACGCTACGGACTCGACCTGACCGTCGTCAATCCCGAGGTTGACCCCACGTGGCGCTTCATGACGCTCGATTGGGACGGCAAGATCCGCATGGACTGCTCCTCGCCATATGCGATGGCCTCGCTGCTCGAGCGCATGAAGCCGGGCGCGGATGGCGCGGCGCCGTTCGATATTGCCACGGGCAATGATGCCGACGCCGATCGTCACGGCATCGTAACGCGCGAGGTCGGACTCATGAACCCGAACCACTACCTCGCGGTTGCGATCAGCTACCTGTTTAACCACCGCCAGGACTGGATGCCGACTGTGGGTGTGGGCAAGACGCTCGTGTCGTCGTCGCTGATTGACCGCGTCGTTGAGGGCATGGGCAAGAAAATGGTTGAGGTCCCGGTGGGTTTCAAGTGGTTCGTGCCCGGCCTCATTACCGGCGAGATCGGTTTTGGCGGCGAGGAATCCGCGGGCGCGTCCTTCCTGCGCAAGAACGGAACGGTGTGGACGACGGATAAGGATGGCATCATCCTCGACCTGCTCGCGGCTGAGATCATGGCCGTCACAGGTAAGTCTCCGGCCGTCCTGCATCAGGAGCTGACCGAGACGTACGGCGAGTCCGCCTACGCCCGCATCGACGCCGCGGCAACCGCCGAGGAAAAGGCCAAGCTCAAGGTGCTCTCCCCCGAGGACGTCACCGCCACGGAGCTGGCCGGCGAGCCCATCAAGGAGCGGCTGGTCAATGCACCGGGCAACGACGCACCGATTGGTGGCCTCAAGGTCACCACGGACAACGCGTGGTTCGCGGCCCGCCCGTCGGGCACGGAGGACGTGTACAAGATCTACGCGGAATCCTTCCTCGGTGCCGAGCACCTCGAGCAGGTGCAGGCCGAAGCCAAGGATGTAGTGAACGGCGCGCTCGGCAAGTAAGCCGGCACTTATGCACCTAGGCGACGGGCATGGCGACCAACCGGCCGCCAATCCGCGCCACGTCCACATCGACGCCGAAGATCTCTTCGAGCTGATCCGAGCGCATGACGTCGACCGGATCGCCCTTCGCCGCGAGGTGCCCATCCTTGAGCGCGATCATCGTGTCCGCATACGCGGCCGCCGTGTTGACGTCGTGAATGACGATGACCACCGAGATGCCTCGGGTGTCGCACACCTTGCGCAGGTGACGCATCATGTCGCGTGCGTGGCGCATGTCGAGGGCCGATAGCGGCTCGTCGAGCAGGAGGTACTTCGTGTCCTGCGCGAGCGCCATCGCGATGAACGCCCGCTGGCGCTGGCCGCCCGAGAGCTCGTCCAGGAACCGATCCGCGTTATCGCGCATGTTCACGCAGTCCAGCGCGTCGGCCACGTGTGCGTAGTCCTCGCGCGTGCGCCGGCCCTTCGAGTGCGGGTGGCGCCCGAGCATGACGAGCTCGGCCACCGTCAACCGGATCGCCAGGTGATTCTCCTGGCGCAGGATCGCGATCGTGCGCGCGAGCTCGTCCGAGTCCCACGCGCCGAGCTCTCGCCCGTCCACAATGATCTCGCCGCCCAGGAGCGGGTGCAGACGCCCGATGCCGGAGAGCAACGTCGACTTTCCGGCGCCGTTCGGGCCGATCAGCGCCGTCACACCCGAGTCAGGGATAGTGAAGCTCACGTCGTGAACCACGGGATCGCCGTCGTAATTCATCGTCACGTTCGAAATCTCGATCATCGGCGCGTCCCCCGCAAAATCATCATCAGCAGCAACAGGCCGCCGACCAACTCCAAAATCACCGGCAGGATCGTCGCTTGATTGAGCACGTGCTCAAGCAGCGCCTGCCCTCCCACCAGCACCACGATTCCGATCCCGCCCGAGGCGAGCATGAGATCGCGCAACTGGTTCGACCCGCACGCATACACCGCGATGTTCACGATGAGCAGGCCAAAGAACATGAGCGGCCCCACGAGCGCGGTGGCACTGGCCACGAGGATCGTCGACGCCGTCAGCGCGAGTCGCACCTCCCTGCGGTAGCGCAGGCCCAGCCCGCGAGCCACGTCCGGCCCGAGCGTGAGGATGTCCCACTCCGGGCTGCGCTTCCAGATGTAGCCGAGCGCGATGACCGCCAGCACGGTGGCCACTCCGAGCGCTTCGGTGTTGATCACCGCGAACGACGCCGTCGAGGCATCGGCGACCGCCAGGTACTCGCCCGGGTCCATGACCGTCGAGAGCAGCGAGGTGAGCGAGCGGAAGAACGTGCCGACGACGATGCCCACCAGCACAAGCAGGTAGACGTTCGAGCGGCCGCGGCGCAGGACGGTGAGGAAGAGCGAGACGGCCACGAGGGTCATCAGCGCGGTGTTGATGAGGAACATGACCGAGTTCGGCACCTGGCCCACCGTGGCCGATCCGAAGAAGAAGATCGACGCCGTCGCCATTAGTTGGAACATCGAGTCGAAGCCCATGACGGACGGGCTGAGGATGCGGTTGCGTGTGACGGCCTGGAAGACGGCGGTGGCAACCGAGAGCGCCACGGCCACGACGACGAGCGCGATGAGGCGGCTGAGGCGCAGCGGGCCGATGATCGCCCACGCGCCCAGCGCGTCGTAGGTCAGGAAGAACACGCTCATCACGAGGGCCGCGATCCCGACGATCAACAGCCGCTTGCGGATGGCGGAGCGGCGCGAGTTGATCGCGCGATCGATGTCGGCCACGTCGGCCGTCGTCGCCTGCTTATTGAATTCGTCGAGGACTACGCTCACTTGACCCTCCTCAGCAAAATCGCGAGGAAGACGCCGGCACCGATGATCCCCATGACCACACCCACCGGCACTTCGGCGGGGGCGATGAGGGAGCGCCCGATGATGTCCGCGAGCAGCACGAATGCGGCGCCGATCAGTGCGACGAGCGGCAGGGATCGGCGGATGTAATCGCCCTGGATCATCGAGACGAGGTTGGGCACAACGAGCCCGAGGAACGGCAGCGGCCCGGCCACGACCGTGGTGATGCCGGTGACCACCGCGACGATCGTCAAGCCGATGGCCTGTACTGATTTGAAGTTGATGCCGAGGTTGCGGGCGAGGTCTTCGCCGAGGCCGGCCACGGTGAAGCGGTCGGCAAACACGTAGGCGAGCGTGGCGACGACGGCGACGATCCACAGCAGCTCGTAGCGGCCGCGGATGATGCCGGAGAAGTCGCCGGTCATCCACGCGTTGAGCGTGCCCTGCATGTCGAACTCCCACGCGAGGAATGTGGCGCCGGCGCCGATGACTCCCGAGAGGATGAGGCCGATGAGGGGCACGACGATGATGTCGCGGTGCGGCAGGGCGCGGATGAGCGCCGTGAGGAGGAATGTGCCCGCGAGCGCGAACACCACGGCGACGATCATCTTCAGCGGCAGGTTCAGGGTGGGGACGAAGATGGTGGCCACGAGGATGCCGAGGCCCGCGGATTCGGTGACGCCCGTCGTCGACGGTTCAACGAACCTGTTGCGGACGAGGAGCTGCATGACGAGGCCGGCCACCGCCATCGCTGCGCCGGAGAGCATGACGGCGAGCGTGCGCGGAAGGCGCGAGGCAAGGAAGATCTGCATGTCGTCGCCGGTGGCGCGGCCCAAAAGGATGTCCGTCATCGACATGGACGCCCCGCCGATCGCCATCGACACCGCCGCGAGGACGGCCACGACCGTGCCGCTCACCGTCAGCCACAGCAGGAAGTTGCCACGCCGGCCCGAGCGGGCACACGTGGGCGAATGCGTACACGTGGCCGGATTCAGGCACGGACGAGCCGGCTCAAGGTTCAGCGGCTTGAGCCGGTTCGAGCGCGTAGGCACGCCGACGCCGGCGAACCTACGACCAGTGGTGTTACTGGATCGCATCTGCAATTTCGTCCAGCATCGCCGGGAAGTTCGATGCGCCCGTCATGACGATGTACCACCGCTCAGGCGAGAGGTACACGACCTGGTCGTTCTGCCACGCGTTCGTGGCGTGGATCAGCTCGTTATCGAGCACCTGCGACGCCGTATTGCCGGCTTCCGCTTGACCCACGGCTGCGTCGCGGTCCACCACGAACAGCCAGTCCGGGTTGATCTCCTTCACGGTTTCAAAGGAGACCTTCTCTCCCTGATGGCCTTCGTCGGCCTCGTCTTTCTCGTAGGCCTCGGGGAATCCGAACACGTCGTAGATCGGCGCCCAACGGGATCCGGCGTCGTGAAGCGAAACCTCGCTCGCGTTAGACATGAGCACGAGCGCCGTGCCCTTGTCTGCGCCCAGGTCCTTGTAGTCAGCCATGAGGTCCTCGAGCCCAGACGCCAACTCGGCGGCTTCGTCGTCGTAACCGACGGCCTCACCCAGAAGCGTGAAGGTGGCGGGGACGCTCGCCGAGTAGTCCGCGTCCTCCCACGAGTGAGTGGTGTCGATTGTGGTGAATGCGCGCGAGAAGTCCTCGTAGAAGGTGGCCGAGCGCGCGCCGACGATCACGAGATCCGGATCGAGCTTGGCGATCGCCTCCATGTCCGGCTCCTTGAGCGTTCCCACGGGTTCGACGCTCGTGTAGTCGATGCCCTCGTCGTCAGCCAGCCAGGTGGGCACGGAGTCAGTGACGGTTCCGACCACGAGTTCGCCCGCACCGAGTGCGTCAATCGTGTCAAGCGCTGCCATGTCGAGAACCACGATGCGCTGGGGCGCGTCCTCGATCGTCGTCGTACCCGACGAATGGGTGACCGTACGGGGGAATCCCTCCGCGCTCTCGGCGGGGGCGGCGCCGGTGGCGTCGGACTCATCGGCTGCCGAGCAGCCCGTGATGAGGAGGAGGGCGCCGAGTGCGGCGGCCGCGTTCCTAAAGTGCATGTATGCTCCTGCTTGACGGGTCGGGGCGCGTGCTCCGACGTGTACGTTTAATTAACGCAAGTGTACGCTTGTGTAATTAGGTTAGGGTAGCCTAACCCCGATCTGCAAGGTCAAAGGTCACCAGTTACGCAAATTCGACAAAGTCTTGCGTAATTCGTCTGGCGGGTGTCTTTCTGGGGCGGCGCTGAGCGTTGGCATGGGCTGCGCTGAACTCTGGCGGGGCTGCGCTCTTTAGGTGCGCGTGGGCGGGCGCGGGTTTCGCGAGTCAGGTTTCGCCCGTCCCGGACGGGTCGGTGAACGCGGGCGGGATTGGGTAGATTAGCCACTAACAAACCTCAAGGAGCTCACATGACCTTCCCCGCACCAGAACACGCAATTGCAGACATCGGCGTCACCGGCATGGGCGTCATGGGATCGAATCTCGCGCGAAATCTCGCGCGCAACGGCTACAAAGTGGCCGTTCACAACCGCTCCCCCGAACGCACGCAGGCGATGGTGGACAAGTACGGCGAGGAGGGCGAGTTCTTCCCCTCGGACCCGATTGAGGACTTCGTCAATTCACTCGCCAAGCCGCGCGTGGCGATCATCATGGTGGTTGCGGGCGCGCCCACCGATGCGGTGATCGAGCAGCTTGCCTCCCACATGGAGGAGGGCGACATCATCGTGGACTGCGGCAACGCCCAGTACGAGGACACGCGCCGCCGCGAGGAGTCACTACGCGAGCGCGGGCTACACTTTGTTGGCGCCGGCGTCTCGGGCGGTGAAGAGGGCGCGTTGCTCGGGCCGTCGATCATGCCCGGTGGAACGGTTGAGTCCTACGACCGGCTCGGCCCCATGTTCGAAACGATCGCTGCCAAGAAGGACGGCGAGCCTTGCTGCACGCACGTCGGCCCCGATGGCGCCGGGCACTTCGTGAAGATGGTGCACAACGGCATCGAGTACGCGGACATGCAGCTCATAGCCGAAGCCTACGACCTCATGCGCCAGATTCTTGGCATGAGCGCCCCCGAGATCGGCGAGGTCTTTGCCGAATGGAACAAGGGCGATCTCGAGTCCTACCTCATTGAGATCACGGCGGAAGTTCTTCGCCATCAGGATCCGAAGACGGGCCAGCCGTTCGTCGACATCGTGCTCGACCAGGCCGCCCAGAAGGGCACCGGCGCGTGGACCGTTCAGACGGCCGCGGCTCTCGGCGTCCCCACAACCGGTATCGCCGAGGCGACCTTCGCACGCTCCCTGTCCGGTTCCGTCCCCCAGCGCGAGGCGGCGCAGGGCAGGTTGCCGGCGCACGACGTCGTCGTTGATATTCCTGACCCCTACGCCGTGATCGAGGACATCCGGCTGGCGCTCTACACCTCGAAGATGGTGGCGTACTCGCAGGGATTTGAGCTGATTCGCGCCGCGTCGGCGGAGTACGACTGGAACATCGATCTCGGCGCGATGGCGCGAATTTGGCGCGAGGGCTGCATCATCCGCGCCCGCTTCCTGGACCGCATCAGCGAGGCCTACGACCGCAACCCCGACCTCCCGCTCCTCATCGCCGACGAGTTCTTCGTGGGCGAGATCGACAAGGCTGTTGCCGCGTGGCGGCGCGTGATCGGCGCCGCCGTGAACGCCGGCATTCCGGTTCCCGCGTTCGCGAGCTCGCTCGCTTACTACGACGGCGTTCGCTCGCCTCGCCTGTCCGCGTCGCTGATTCAGGCGCAGCGCGACTTCTTCGGCGCGCACACATACCGCCGCGTCGATGCGGAGGGCTCGTACCACACGAACTGGTCCGGGGATCGCGACGAGGAGCAGTGGAACTAATGGGCAACGGCTTGAACAACAACGATCTTGAGCACGGGCCGGGCGAGGCTGGCTCGCCGAGGCCGGTTGATGGGGCTTCGGATGCCGGGCGTTCCGGGCAGGCTGGGGCTGCCGGGCGGGCGGACTACTCCCACCTGGGCGAACAGCGCGAGATCGGCCCGTCAGACCGCCGCGCTCTCACGAATCGCCTGCGCGCAAACGCGGGGCTCTTCGGCCTCATGGCTCTCGGCCTTCTGGCCATCATCGTGGGTGGCATCTTGCTCGCAAACGCTGTCAGCTCCTGGTAGCCCGGCCACCCTGCGCGGCCACCCCATGCCCGCCGCCCGCGGCCATCTTTGCGCAACCGGGGCAAGTTCTCCCCAAACGGTGCAGGAACTTCCTGCCCGGATTAGAGAGAACCTGCACCGAATGCGGGTGGCGGGGCTGCAGATGGGCGGCGTCACCTTCATTTCGCTCGACTCGACCAAGGGAACGCACCAGGATTCGCGCGACCCGTCCACGATCACCGACGCCGAGCGGATTACCGGTACCGACGAGAATCTGACCCCGGACCAGTACGGCACCGATACCCAGAACTCGTTCTCGCGCGAGCAGTACGAGCACTCCTTCCCCGAGTCCGTGGAGCAGGGCTGGTGGGGCCCGGACGCCGATCCGACCAAGCCCGATCAGCCGAACTTCATGCCGGGCTCCGAGCAGTACGCGTGGCTCGAAGCGCAGCTCGCGGACGCGCGCGATAAGGGCCAGGTCATCGTCATTCAGTACCACCACGTGGCCTACTCCAACGGCACGCACGGCACCACGATGGGGCACGTCGACCACCCGGATTCGCAGCCGGGCACCCCGATGCGCCACCTGCAACCGCTGTTCGAAAAGTATGACGTCGCCGTCGTGATTTCTGGTCACGACGAGACGTTCCAGGCGTCGTATGTGGACGAGGCCGGCGACGGCACGGGCGTGTGGCACTGGGACGTCGGCGTCGCTTCCGACGGCCTGCGCGGCGAGAAGATGGTGCGCGACGCCGTCACCGGCGAGTACGTGCCGCTCGGCTTCAACACCCATTCGGTGTGGATGTCCCAGCGCGACGAGCCCGAACTGTGGGCAACCAACGACGCCGGCGTGAAGCACCTGATCTCGGGCGGCAAGCACTATGGTCACCTTGACATTCAGGTCCTGCCCACCTCGGCCCGACGATGGTCACCGACGACGGCGTACGCCTCGGCTCCCTCATGACGATGACGCCGATGGCGATGTTCCCGATCCTGGACGACACCACCGTGATCGAGGTCCAGCGCCGCGCCATGATGTCCGGCCAGCAGATCGTCTACCTCGACGAGGGTGGCCGCCCGCTCAACGCAGCGATGCTCAAGGCCTTCGAGGCCGTCATCAGCGGAATGGTGTACGAGGACCTGAACGAGAACGCTGTTTACGACGACGGCGAGCACGAGCTCTCCGGCGTTCGGGTTCTGCTCTACCAGAGCGCCGATGGCTCGGACGTGCTCGTGGGCGAGACAGTCACGGCAAGTCCGTACCAGTTCGTCGTCACCGATCCGGGTTCATACTTCATCACAATTGACCCGACGACGATCCCGGGCTTCGGCGGCACCACGACTCCTCTTCGTCAAGAGGTTGGCGTGACCGAGAACGGTTCCGTCTCGACGGGACTCGACTTTGGCGTGCAGCTCGTGACGCAGGGCGGCCCGGCAACCGGTGACGCGCCTGCAACCGACGACGAGCCCCACGGCGACCAGCCAGCAGCTGGCCAGCGCGGGGACTCCGACGGCGCCGCGGGTGCCGGCGGTTCTGCGGATCGCTCGGGCGACGTCGTCGCGAGCGGCGATAGTCTTGCCTACACGGGCGCGGCGAATGCTGAGCTCATCAGCGGCTCTGATCATGCTTGCCCTCGGCGGCACGATCGTGGTTCGCCGCGAGCGACGCGCATAGCCACTCCCAAATGCCAGGACTTCCTGGCACGGGGACGTCCCGACATAGGTAATTTCCCGCACGGGGATCTCCTCGCACAAGAAAGGCGCGGTACCAATCAGTACCGCGCCTTTCGCGTTATCGCTTGCTATCTAGCCACTAGATGAGTCCAGCGACTTCGGGGAGCCAGAGCGAGACCGCGGGAACGAACACGACCACGAAAAGAGCCAGGATAATTCCCACGAGGAATTGCCAGAGCTTTGCAACAACCGGTTCGATTCTCAAGCCTGCGACCTTCGCGCCCACGAAGAGCACGTTCCCCACCGGCGGCGTGATCACGCCAACCGAGAGGTTCATGACGACCATCGCACCGAAGTGAACCGGGTGCACACCCAGCTCCGTCACAATCGGCAGGAAGATCGGCACGAAGATGAGGATTGCCGGGGTCGGATCCATGAAC
>NZ_JBHWPL010000047.1:0-19768 GCF_043424875.1 Trueperella sp.
ACGCCGCCCGCAGACGCCGTCGAAATAATATTCCCCTTCGTCTTCTTCAAATGTGGAATCGCGTGCTTCACACCGTAAAACACCGAACTCAGATTCACCTCGACCGACTTATGCCAGCCGTCCGTGCTCGTTTCCTCCACATTGCCATGCACGTACGTGCCCGCATTGTTGAACAGGATGTCGAGCTGGCCGAACTCCTCAACCGCACGGTCGATCACGGACTTCACCTCGTCCTCACTCGACACGTCCGCCTTCAATGCAAGCGCCGAGCCGCCCGCACCCTCAATCTCCTCGACCACAGCCTTAGCCGCCTCAAGATTAAGATCCACGGCAACAACCTTCGCGCCATTCTTCGCAAACAGCAGCGACGTCGCCTTACCAAAACCAGAACCAGCGCCCGTAATCAGCGCGACCTTACCATCAAGAGCCACAATTTCTCCTTAAAACAGCATGTGGTCTAACTCCACAAGTCTACGGTTCGCGCTCGTATGCCCCTAACCTGTTCACCTAAAGCGGGGCAGGTAGAGTTAGCCCATGGAATACTCGCTACGCAAGTTCGCCATTCTCTCCGCGATCGCCCCCATCGTCATCCTCGGTGGCGCCATCATCGCTATCTTCGGCGTGTGGCAGGGCCTCGCATCCCTCGTGCCCGTCGGCGCTGTCATCGCCGTCATCGGTCTGCTCATGATGTTCTCCAGCATCCTTGCCTTCCGCCGCACACGCAACGCCTTCGTGGCCGAGGAGGCACGCCTACTCGCCGGCCCACGCATATCGGCGAAGGTCACGGACATGTACGCGAACCCCGACGTCCACATCGGTGGCCAAAACCCGTGGATCGTCGAGGCACGCGGGCGCGATACCGACGGCGAGGTGCGCACCTTCAAACAGACGTTCTCCTTCGACAAGCCAGACGCGCGGGTGGGGCAAACCGTGGAGGTCGGCGTCGACCCCGACAACCCCGAGACCTACCTCATCATCATCCCCAGCGCCCTCCAAGAAGAAAATCGCGGTAGCCTATAGGACCCCGCCGGGCTCACCCTCGCAGCGCGGGCGGGCACAACGAAAGGTGCAGCAATGAATAGACGCATAGCACTCGCAATCGTCGGCGCGGTCCTCGCCATCTTCGGCGTGGTCGCCACAGGCTCCGTCATCATCACCCGCGGCGAACTCAGCGCACCCACGTTCTGGGGCTTCCTCATCCTCAGCATCGGATTCGTGGCCGCCGGAATCTACCTCGCCGTCTACAACCTGCGGCTCAACGCCGAAGCCAACCGCCTCAAGGCACACGGGATCGCCTACGACGGCGTGGTCACCTCCATCGACCGCGCGATCAAATCAACGTTTAGCGGCACGGCCAACTACACCCTGACGGCCACCGGAATTCACGACGACGACGCCCGGGTTTTCACCAAGATCTACCCCGGCGTGAGGCCATTTCTCGACGTCGGTCAGGCGGTAACAATTTACGTGGATCCGCAAAATCCGGACCACTTCGTCATCGGCTAAACCCTCGTCTTAGGGCGCGGTGGCGCGGTAGACTGAACAAGACGCTTACCCCTAGGCAAAGGAGAATTTATGAAGCTCGCATTCGGTGGCGACCCTAACGCATCTGACCTGAAAGAAGTCCTCATCGCCAAGGCTGAAGAGCTCGGCCACGAGGTCCACGACCTCGGATCCGACGATCCGATCTACGCCAACATCGCGTTCGACGTAGCCAAGGCCGTGGCCGCCAAGGAATACGACCGCGGCATCCTCGTGTGCGGCACGGGTATCGGCGTTGGCATCGCGGCCAACAAGGTGGACGGCGCCTACTGCGCCATGATCCACGACGTGTACCAGGCCGAGCGCGCCGTGCTCTCCAACAACGCGAACCTCATCTCCATGGGCTCGCAGGTGATTGGCACCAAGCTCGCCGAGAAGCTCCTCGAGGAGTACCTCAAGCACGAGTTCGATCCCAACTCCCGCTCGAAAGAGAAGGTTGACGCGATCTGCTCGTTCGAGGCTGGCGACGAGAAGAAGTAAGGCGGCACGCCCACAGCGGCGAACGCCTGAATAACAACAGTGGTGGTCCGGAGATTTCTCCGGACCACCACAGTTTGGTGAGGCTAGTTCGCGAGCACTTTAGCCCGCGCTGAGCGCTCTAGCCACCATAGAGCTAGCCCTCGTAGAGCGCATCGGGCACCACGCAGATCTTCACGCCGAGGCGGTCGTTCACCGCCTGATAGGCGTCCGCGACCTTCGACAGCGGGAACGTGTGCGTCACGATCTCCTCCACGTTGATCAGCCCCTTTTCGAGGAGCTTGATCGCGCGGATAACATCGCGGCGCCGGGCGTTCGACCCGCCCGTCACCTGCAGTTCTTTGTAGTGGATGAGGTTCGGCTCCATCTGCGAGGTCGATCCCTTGGGGAAGCCGGCGAAGTAATTCACCCGGCCGCCCTCGGCTGCGAGCTCGAGCGCGTCATTGGCAAGATCGGGCGCGCCGATGCAGACGATCACCACGTCCGCGCCGGCACCATCCGTGACCTCACCAATCCGCTCCGCGAGCTCATCCGGATGCACGCCCGTGGCGCCGAGCCGGTTGGCCACCTCCTGGCGGTCCTCGCCTCGGTTCGACACGAAGACGTGCTTCGCGCCGCTCGCGAGCGCGAGCTGGGCGTGAATCAGCCCGATCGGGCCGGCTCCGAGAACGGCAACCGTGTCCCCGGCGTCGACCTTGAACTGATCCAGCCCGTTCAGGCAACACGAGATCGGCTCGGCGAGGCACAGCGCCTTCGGATCGAGCTCCGCGCTCGTGGTGATGAGGTTGCCGCGGCGCAGCGCCCGCTCCGGCACGATCATGTACTCCTGCAGACCGCCGTCGATGGCGTAGCCGAACAGTTCGAGATTCACGCACAGATGCTCGCGATCGTTCAAACAGTTGCGGCAGTGCCCGCACGAGACCACGATCGAAACCGTCGCCTGCTGGCCGACCTCGAGTCCCGGCACGATCTCGTCCACACCCTCGCCGATCTCGGCGATGCGGCCGGCGATCTCGTGGCCGGGCACTACGCCCGGGCGCACGCCCGCCGTCTTCGCACCCGTGTAGAGGCGATAATCGGTGCCACACATCGTGTTGGCCTCAATCTTCAGGAGCACCTCCCCCGGGCCTGCCGTGGGCGTGGCCTTCTCGACCAGTTCGAGGTCTTCAGGAGCATTCAACTGAGCTGCAAACATCGCTTTCCTTCACGTCGGAGTTTCGGGCTGTGACCGAGCTCGGCCCCACATTCGGCTATGACCACGCTCGGCTCTGGTTCACAGGTGCTCGGGCACCACTGCCATGAGCATAGCGAACGAGGTTGCGCCCGGGTCGGGCGTGCCAATCGACTTATCGCCGTGGGTGCGGGCGCGGCCCTTCTTCGCCGCGAACTCAGCCGTTCCCTCAGCCGCCTTCGTGGCAGCCTCGGCGGCCTTCTCCCAGATAGAGTCCAGATCGCCTTCGCCCTTTTCGAGCTCGTCACCGAACACCTCGGAGGCGTCGACGATGGTCTTATCGCCTACCTGCGCCCCGCCGAGGGTCACGAACGAACGGGTTCCGGCGACGACGGCCTCGCGCACCGTTTCAGCGTCGGCACCTTCGTCATCTGAGAGCGCCGAGCCGACGGCGGACAGCGCGCCGCCCCACAGTGCGCCCGCGGTACCGCCCGCGCCCTCGGACCACGCGGCGCCCGCGCGACCAAGAAGCGTGCGAGCACCCGCTCCGGCCTCCACCGACTCGCGCGCGGACTTCGCCGCGGCCGTCGATCCGAGCACCATGCCCTGGCCATGGTCGCCGTCACCAGCCACCGCGTCCATCTTGCCGAGCTCCTTTTCGACCTCGCGCGCCTTCTTCTCAAAGGCCACGAGCACGCGCGCGATCTTCTTCGCGAGTTCCTGCGACTTCGGAGCGCCCTCGGGAATCTCGTCCTCGGTCTCCTCCACGATCTCGCGGCGGTCGCCGTCGGTCTCCACGTTGCCCACGCGGAACGCGGGGGTATTCGCGGGAGCGAGCCAGTACTTCTCCAGCTCGTCGTCGAGGAACATGAGCGAGAGCGAGATGCCCGCCATGTCGAGTGATGTGACCTGCTCGTCCACCACCGGGCCAACGATCGTCAGGCCCTTGTCTTCGAGTAGGCCCTTGACGGCGCCGTAGAAGACGAACATCTCCTCGTACTTCGTGGCACCGAGACCGTTGACGAGCACGGCCACGCGGCCCTCGTATCCATCCGCGCGCTCCGGCTCCTCCTCAAGCACCTTCTCCACGAGCATCTGAGCGATCTCGTCCGAGCTCATCATGTCGTGCGAAGAAATGCCCGACTCGCCGTGGATACCAAGGCCAAGGCCGAACGTGCCTTCCTCCACTTCGAACAGCGGCTCCTTCGCGCCCGGGAACGTACAGCCCGTGAACGCGACGCCGAGCGTGCGGGTACGGTCGTTCGCGCGGTGGGCGACCTCCTCCACCTCGTCGAGGTTCTTCCCGTCCGCCGCGGCCGCGCCCGCCACCTTGACCACGAGCAAATCGCCCGCGATTCCACGGCGATCGCGGTGATTCTCCTCGGTGTCCGACGCGATGTCGTCCGAGATCGTGAAGATGCGGACGTCGTCGCCCTCGGCCCGCAGCTGCTCAGCCGCGTTGCCAAAATGCAGCACGTCGCCGGCATAGTTGCCGAACATGATGAGCGTGCCGCCGCCGTTGGTCGCACCCTTGCACACCGAGGTGGCCTGGGATGCCGACGGCGATGAGAAAATGTTTCCGGCAACCGCGCCGTGGGCCATGCCCTCGCCCACCCAGCCAGCGAACGCCGGGTAATGCCCCGATCCGCCGCCAACCACGATCGATACTTCGCCCTGCGGGCTCGTCGTCGCCCGCACCACGCCACCGTGGATGGGCTGCACGTAGTCCGAGTACGCCGCCGCGAAACCAGCCAGCGCCTCGCCTGCAAACTCTTCAGGATTATTTACTAGAAACGTCACTATCCCTACCCCTTTCCAGGTTGGTTGTGAGTTTTGTGAGTTATTGCGTTAATGAGAGAAAGTGCTGGCCGCGGGTGAGGCGGCCAGCACTGTGGGTTTTATTGGATGTCGTTGATCTTCTCGAAGATGTCTTCCAGCTTCGGGTAGATCTCCTGTTGCACCTGAGCAAGCTTTCCGTAGCGCTCGTGGGTGTCCATGTTGGGCTCGGTCCGGGCGGTAAACGTGGTCATCGCCTCGGCAGCCTCGGCGACGTCGTCGTACACCCCCACTCCAACCATGCCCATGATCGCCGCACCCTGCGCGGATACTTCATCCACGCCGGCCACGATGATCGGCTTGCCCGTGGCATCCGCGAAGATCTGCCGCCACAGCAGGTTGCGCGAACCGCCACCGGTGGCGCGTAGCTCGCGAATCTCCCTGCCCGTCGACTTCTCCACGCGGCGGATGTTTTCACGCAGCTCGAGCGCGATGCCCTCCATGATGGAGCGGTACATGTGCGCGCGGGTGTGCGCTGAACCAAAGCCCAACATGATGCCCTTGGCGTAGGGCTCCCAGTACGGCGACTGCACGGCGTTCCAATACGGAACAGTCAGCAGCCCCTCCGAACCGAGCGGCACCTGCGCCGCGGCCTGATCGAGCTTCGGGTCAATCTTCCCGTCGAGCGCCGGATCGCCCAGCTCCTTGCGGAACCAGTTGAGCAGCACCGAACCGGAATTTTGTACGATCTCGAGCACGTACTGGCTCGGGATGCCCGCAAGCAGGGTGCGGTACGACGGATCGTAGGCGTAGCTCTTGGAATGAATACCGCACACCACCGAGGTACCCACGTTCACGTAGGCCGTATCCTCGGCAGTCGCGTTCGTTCCCAGACCGGCAGCCTGGCCGTCGCCGACGCCGGCAATCAGCGCCACGTCGTCGTTCAGACCCCACTCCTCGGCCAGCTCAGCCTTGAGCGTGCCGATCGTTTCCGTGGGCTTGGCCAACGCCGCCATCTGATCGCGGCGAACGCCGGCGATCTCCAGCAGTTTGTCCGAGTAGTCCTGCGCCTCGATATCCATGAGGTTCAGCGTGTCCGCCGAGCCCATCGCCGAGACCCACTCGCCCACGAGCTGGTAGGACAGGTAGGCGTGAACGTCCACGACCTTCGCCGCCGCCTCCAGCACATCGGGCTCGTGCTTCTTCAGCCAGGCCATCTTGTAGATCGCCGGGGTGGTATCGGCGGGCTTGCCGGACAGCTCGTGGATCTCGTCGGAGCCGTACTCCTTGATCTCCGCGCCCGCCCGCGAGTCCAGCCACAAAATGGCCGGCCGCAGCGCCTTGCCCTCCTCGTCAACCAGCGCGAACGATTCGCGCTGATGGGTGATACAGATGCCCTTGATCCGCTGCTTTTGCGAATTCGACAGCGAATATAGCGCGGACGAAATGGCGGTGTATGTGGACGTCCACCACTCCTCCGGATCGTGCTCGTAGCGGTCCATGCCGGGCGTCAGCAACTCGATCGGCGAGCTGCCAGAAGCCACAACCTGCCCAGACTCGCCAACAACAACGGCCTTCGTAGCCGACGTCGACGAGTCAAGAGCAATGACCAGTGGGCCCGAACCCATGATTACTCCTTATCGTGGTCTTGGCCGTACACGTTTTGGTAGCGGTCAAAGAGCGTATCGATATGCTCCTGCGCGATCGGGCGCGGCTGCCCGAGCGATTCGGCAATCGCCACGGTCTTGGCCACTTCCTCCACCATCACCGCGGCCTTGACCGCGTCGGTGGCGTCCTTTCCGATCGTGAACGGCCCGTGGTTGCCCATGAGCACCGCCCGCGACCGGGATTCACGCAGCGTTTCCACGATGCCTTGGCCGATCGAGTCGTCGCCGATGATCGCGAACGGCCCCACGGGCACGTCCCCGCCGAACTCGTCCGCCATCATCGTCAGCACACACGGGATCGGCCGGTAGACGGCCGAAAACGCGCACGCGTACGGCGAATGCGTATGCACCACGCCGCCGACTTCTGGCATGTGCCGGTAGACGTAGGCGTGGGCGGCGGTGTCCGACGACGGCGTCAGCTCGGCCGGCGTGCCGTCGTCGATCTTCTGCCCATCCAGTGTGCACACGACCATCGCGTTCGGCGAGAGCTCCTCGTAGCGAACGCCCGAGGGCTTGATGACGAACAGGTCCGCGCCCGGAACTCGCTCCGAGACGTTCCCCGCCGTCCACACGACGAGGCCGTTGGCCGGAAGCTCGGCGTGGAGTTCTGAAACCCGACGCCGAGTCTCCGCTACAGCCTCTTGGATCTCCTTCGGCTGGTCAGCGAGTCTCACTTGTATGACTCCTCGAATGCCTTGGCGCGGATGTCCTTGAGCTTGTACATGAGCCCGGTTTCCTCGGTGCCGAAGTAATCGTGCAGGTGCTTGTAGATGTCGTAGAGCTCGTCGTAGCGGGCCGACGCATCCTCGTTGGGCACGTATGCCTTCTCCTTGACCTGCGACATCTTCTCGGCAGCCTCGTAGACGTCGTCGTAGACGCCCGCCGCAACCGACGCGAAGATCGCCGAACCGAGTGCGCCCGTCTGCTCCGCCTCGGAAATCGAGACCGGGCGGCGGGTGATGTCGGCAAGCAGCTGCATGAAGTGCTCGTTCTTCAGCAGGCCGCCGGCTGCCACGATGTCCGTGACCGGCACGCCGTGCTCCTCGAAATTCTCGATGATCACGCGGATGCCGAACACCGTGGCCTCCATGAGGGCGCGGTAGATCTCGTCCGGCGTGGTCTGCAGGGTCAGGCCGATGATGCCGCCCGACAGGCGCGCATCGGACAGGATCGAGCGGTTGCCGTTGAACCAGTCGAGGGCCACGAGGCCGTGCTCGCCGATCTGCTGCTCGAACGCCCGGTCCATGAGGTAGTCAAGGATCGACTTGTTAGCCTCGCGGGCCTCCTTCTCGTAGCTCTCCGGCACGCCATTGCGCTCGAACCAGGCGAACACGTCGCCCACGGCCGTCTGGCCGCCCTCGATACCCCACAGCTTGGGAACCGCACCGCCCTCAACATTTCCGAACACGCCCGGCACTGGCTTGTAGTCCTCGTTGTTGATGACGTAGCAGCCCGAGGTGCCGATGATCGCCGTCATCTGGCCCGGCTTCACGGCGTTGGCGCCAGCCACGACGACGTGCGCGTCGATGTTTCCGGCAGCGACGGCGACGCCCGCGGGCAGTCCCGTCAGCTCGGCCATCTCCTCGGTCACGCCGCCGACCTTCTCGCCCAGCTGCTTGATCGGCGCGTTCATCTTCGTCTCGAACACGTCGCCAAAGCCCGGCGCGAGGGCCTCGTTGAATTCCTTCGAGGGGTACTCGCCGTCGGTCAGCATGCGCTTGTAGCCCGAATCGGAGGCCGCGAAGCTCAGCTCGCCGGTCAGCTTCCACGTGATCCAGTCGAGCAGGTTGACGAAGTACGCCGCCTTCTCGTAGACCTCGGGCGCCTTCTCGAACGTCTCGAGGACCTTCGGGAACAGCATCTCCGAGGAGAGGATGCCGCCGTAGCGCTCAAGCCACTCCTCGCCGCGCTCTTCGGCGAGCGCGATGATCCGGTCAGCCTGATCCTGGCCGCCGTGGTGCTTCCACAGCTTCACGTAGGCGTGCGGTTCGTTCTTGAACTCCTCGTACTCGGACAGCGGCTTGCCGTCCTCGTCGGTCACGAACACGGTGGCCGACGTCGCGTCAATGCCCACGCCCACGATGTCATCCTTGTCGATGCCCGCGTCCTTGATGGCGTTCGGGATGGCATCGCCGAGCACGTCCACGTAGTCGCCCGGGTTGTGGAGGGCGAACTCCGGTGGGAGCTTCTGGCCGTCGCCCGCATCAAGCGTCCGGTCCATCACGCCGTGCTTGTATTCGGTGACGGCTGTGCCCACTTGCTGGCCATCCGAGGCGCGCACGACGACGGCGCGGCCAGATAGCGTTCCAAAGTCAACACCTACTAGGTACTTTTCTGTCATTGTTCTTTAACGCTCCTTCGCGTCTAGGTGGTGAGGCATATTTCCGTTAGGAGTCGTTTGCAGGGTGGCGGTTCTTGCCCCAGAAACCGTCCTCTGCAAATAGCTTGTCCACGGTATCTTCGAAAATACCGAGGTCGGTAAGGGTGTCGAGCACGGTGTAGCGCGGACGAATCATCTGCGCCTTGAAGTGGGTCTCGCGGAAGCGATCCCAATCAATCTTGATCTGCTCGGGGTGGTAGGGCGCTCCGGCTGTCTTGAGCATCTCCATAGCCTGCTTGGCCGGGATGATCTGCTTCTCGCAGCGCTCCTTGATCGTCGGCCACTTGTCCTTCAGGAGTGCGATGCGCTCGCGCAACTGCTCCTCCGTCAACAGCTTGCCCACGGAATGCTTGACGGCTTCGTCCTGAATGTTCTCGTTGAGCATCGAGCGCACGTTCGCCTCGACCTCCTCGGCGCTCTTCAGGCGCTCGACCGCGCGATCGGCGTCGAAATCCTCCTCGGTGAGCTTGAGGAACTCTTCCCACAGCGCGAGTGAGGCAACCGTGCCCACGCCCACCTTGTTTCCGTGGCTGAGCGGCGGCTCCCAATCGAGGCCGTGGCCCTCCATCTCCCACGTGTGGGAGAACTGGTGGCCGGCGCCCGATGCGGGACGCGAGGACTGGTGTGCCTGCATGGCAAGACCAGACATGAGCTGGCCCTCGCCGAGCTTGGCGATCGCGTCCGGATCCGTGTCTCGCACGGCCTGCGGATCATCGAGCGACTCCATGAGCGTGCCCTGGACGAGGTCCCACACGTAGTCATCGATCTCTTCAATGCCGAGTTCGTCTGCGAGGATCCAGTCCGCGCCGGCCGGGATCTTCTCGATCAGGTCGCCGTAGCCGGTGGCAGTCAGGCGGTAAGGTGCCTCGACCATGGTCGGCACGTCCATGATGAGCGCTGCCGGAGCCGGGCACGAACGGGTGATCTTGAAGCCATCCTTCGAAATCGAGGCGCCAAACGAAGCAAAGCCATCCACCGATGCGGCCGTACACACGTTAATGTACTCACGGCCAAGCTCACCTGAGGCCAGCTTGGCAATATCGTTGAGCGTTCCCGCTCCGAGCGAGACCATGATCGTGTTCTCGTAGGGGCGAATCGCCTCGCGCAGTTTCTCTGTGTTGACGTAATCGCCATACAGTGTGGGCGTTCCCGGGAAGATGTAAGGTTCGTCCGCGAACTCCACGCCGGCCTCTTCGAGAGACTTGACGACTTCCTCGCCCACGGCTCCCCACGTGTTGTCATCGGCGACGACGATCGCCTTCATATTCGGGTAGAGCCGCTTAAACATCGGCCCGATTTCCTTGTTGACGTCGTTACCGAAAATGATGTCCTTGGTTTCTGTGGCGGTTTCAAGCGCCTTCTGGATGAGTTCAGTCATGAGAAAACCTTTCCTAGCGATCGGCTACGATCACGTTTGTTAGAGAACTTAATTCGTTGTACGCGGTGTCTGATATCGAGCTATCCACCACGAGATACTTAAAATCGGCCACATCGGCGATCCGGTGCAGCGCAACGCGGTCAAACTTCGAGCCGGTCGCCACAAGAATGGGCACGCTCACCCGCTTAATGAGCTCGCTCTTAAAGCCGGCCACATCCGAATACGGATGGAAGATCGTCCCATCCTTAATCGACGCCGTACTGAACACGGCGGTTTCGAAGGCGAGCTCGCGAACCGTACGCGTCGTCGTCGGGCCAAACATCGCGTCCAACTGGCGTACAAGCTTGCCGCCGAGCACCGTCAAACTCTTGTGCTCGGAATCGGCAATCTTGCGGGCCGAGGCCAGTGAATTCGTGATGAACTCCTTCGACCCCGGATCCGCGATGAAGTCGATGACGTTATGCGCCGTGGTGGAATCGTCCAAGAACACGGTCGCATAACTGTCAACGATCTTCGCGGCCGCCTTGCCGACGGCCATTTTCGCCTCCGCCTCCTGACGCAGCCGGAACTCGAACGGGGTTTCCGAAATCGAGCTCACGAGCAGGGAAACCGCTCCCTTGTGCCGCGTAATGATGTGGCGGGCTTCGAGGGCGGCCAAGTCTCGATACAAGGTCATGGCAGAGACGTTGAAGTGCTCGGACAGCTCTTCAACACGGGTAGAACCGCGCTCAATAATGAGCTCGATAATGCCCGTCTGCCGCTCTTCTTGCGTCTGCCTGACCGCCACGTGCATGCCTTCGCTCGTCTACTTGCGGGTTTCGACGACGTGGTCCACAACCGAGTGGATGTGGTCCTGGTTGAGGGCGTACTGCTCCACGTACTTATCGGCGTAGAACTTGTACTCCTCGTGGGCGTTCATGTTCGGCTCGATGTGCTCGCGCTCATGAACCATCGCGTCCGCGGCCTCCTGCACCGATCCGTACAGATCGGCGCCCGCCGCGGCCAGGATGCACGAGCCGAGCGTGACGGCGTCGCCAACCTCAGTCATGACGATCGGGATACCGGTGACGTCGGAATGCATCTGGGTCCAGTCGCGCGACTTGGTGGCGCCGCCCGCGGCCACGAACTGCTCGACCTCGAAGCCGGCCTCCTTGAGCTTGCGCATCGACGCCTCGACGCCGTAGCACACGGCCTCTTGGATCGCGCGATACATGTGCTCGCGGGTGTGGCCGAGCGAGAGGCCGGTGAACACGCCACGCGCCTTCGCGTCCGACCACGGCGTGCGGTTGCCCTGGAAGTACTCGTTGATGATCAGGCCCTCACAGCCGATCGGGATGTCCTGCGAGCGCTGGTTGAGCACGTCGTAGGCCGAGATGCCCAGCTCGTTCGCGCCCTTTTCAATGTCCTGGCAGAACTGATCCTTGAACCACTTGAGCACCGAGCCCGAGGAGGTCAGCGAGGCCTCCACCGTGTACTGGCCGGGCACCACGCCGTCGGTGTATCCGCCGAAGAATCCGGGGCCGGAGACCGGCTGGTCGGACTGGCCGGACATGACGTGCGAGGAGCCTGTAACCAGCGACATCTTGCCCGGGCTCAGCGCGTTCAGGCCGATCTGGCCATGCCACGCGTCGCCGCCGCCCTGCGCAACCGGGGTGCCCGGCAGCAGGCCAAGCGATTCGGCCGCGCGCTTGGTGAGTCCGCCGATGTGGACACCGAGGTCAATGACGTCTTCCGGGAGCTTGTCGAACACGTCGCCCGCGCCGGCCTCTTCGTACAGGTCCACCGGCCAGCCGCCGTTATCGCGGTCGTAGTACGCGCGGTGGGCGGCGGTGTTGATGTTGATCGTCCAGCGGCCGGTGAGCTGGTAGGTCAGCCAGTCCGGGGCGTCGACGAGGCGGTATGCCTTCTCGTAAATCTCCGGCTCGTTCTCGCGCAGCCAGGCCGCCTTGAAGGGGAACCACTCGGCCGTCGGGGGCAAGGTGCCGCCGCCGGTGTAGCGCGTTGCGGGCGACTTCGAGTCGACCACGCGGCCGGCCTGCTCCGTTGCGCGCACGTCCATCCACATGATCGCGTTGCGCAGGTGCTCGCCGTTCTCGTCGACGGGAACCACCGTCATCGTCGTCGCGTCATACGAAATGCCCGCGATCTCTGGCGGCTCAATGCCCGCGCGAGCCATAACCTTGCGCGCGGAGGCGATCAGCGCCTGCGTCCAATCCTCCGGATCCTGCTCGGCCCAGCCCGGGCGCGGATAGGTGGTCTTGTACGGCGTGGCCGCGAACGCAATCGGCGAGCCAACGGGATCGAAAATACCCACGCGGCACGATTCGGTACCGAAATCAATGCCCATGAGGTAGGGACCGTGGGTGTACCTGAACTTGACTGCTTGGTTGGTCATCGTTCTCTTCCTTTGGTGACGGTGTTTGGTGACGTTATTCAGTTGTAGCGACGACGCCGTCGTCGTCTCGTACCGGCCGGGGTCGGCCTGTGCGCGTTGCCGGAGGTGAACCTGGTGGGACTAGGAGACTGGCAGTGGTGGAACTGGCGGGTCGGTGACTAGTCGTCGTCGTTATCGGACCAACCCCACTGCTCGCGATACTCCGCGGGAATGAGGTGGTCGATGCGGTCGAGGACGAAGGTGGGCTGCTCATCTTCAGGCAGCGCCTCCGCCTCCTCAGCTGTGTTGTCGCCGGTCAAGACCAGCGTGGATACCATGCCGGTGCGCACGGCCATGCCGATGTCGGTGCCGAGGCGGTCGCCGACCATCATGCAGTTCTTCGGATCGACGTCGAGATCGCCGAGGGCCGCCTCGAGCATCGCCGGCTCTGGCTTGCCCATGTTGGCCTTGAGTGTGGTTCCCGTGCACGCCTCAATTGCTGCCACGATCGACGCCGCATCGGGCTCGCCGCGCCCGCCCGGGAACGGGCAGTAGCGGTCCGGATTCGTGGTGATGAGGAATGCGCGCTTGTGGAACCAGATCGCGTCGAAAGCGATCTGAAGCTTCTTGTACTCGAAGGTGCGATCGTAAGAGGCGATGACGATGTCGATCTCCTCCGGGTTCTCGCTCATCCTGATCCCGGCCTCGCGCAACGCGCGCTTGAGCGGTTCTTCGGAAATCGGGAAGACGACGGCGTCCGGGTAATGCATCTTCAGCCAGCGGGTTGTGGTGACAACCGTGTTCGCAATCTCGTCCAGCGGAGTGGGGATGCCGAGGCGATCGAGCTTCTTCTTGTACTCGACCGGATCCTTGGTCGGGTTGTTGGACAGGAACCGAACGGGCTTGCCAAGCTCTCGCAGGCCTTCGATCAGACGCTTAGCTCCGGGAAGGAGGACATCTCCCAGATAGATCGTGCCATCCTGGTCGAAGATGTAGGCGTCATACAACTGTGTCGGCGAAGAGTACTGCATTCGTCCGTTCCTTAACTGCGAGGCTCTAGGGGGTCAAAGTCTGAACTGGGGTCGGAGTGCAGGCGCGAACGCCCGGGTGGTCGGGATGCGGGCGCAAGCGCCCGACCCGCAGGAGGGGGGTGTAGATGAGCTCGCCCGATCGGGAGTGATCGGGCGAGCTCATAGGGTGTTAGGCAAGGATCGCGGTGATCGCGTACAGAACCGTGGTGCCGGTCCAGATGGCGAATGCCGGAGGATCGATGTGGGTGTCGCCATTGGCGTTGGTCGTACGGGAGAGGACCTCGCCGAGCAGACCGCCAAGAGCACCGACGATACCGCCGATGACGAGCGCGATAGCCAGGTGGGTGGCCGACCAAGCAGCAACATCCGAGGTGCCCGCGATGATCGGAGCGAACTTCAGCGCGCCGATCGAAGCAAGAATCGTCATGTGGTGAGTCACCGGCGTCTTCAGACCACAGGTCAGGAAGATCAGGGTGACTGCCGAAATTGCCCAGCCGATCAGCTGCGCGTGGTTCACGATTCCAGGCTGGAGTTCGTAGAAGTATTGGACGACCACGAGGGTGGCGAATGCGGACAGCAGGCCGGAGGTCAGACCGTGTGCAGCGGTGACGCCCCACTTCTCCTGATGCTCGACCCAGTGCTTGCCCTCGCCAACCTCCATGAGGCCGAGGCCGTTCGTCTTCTGGAACATGCCGGAGCTACCGAACATGAAACGAACAACGATCGACAGCACGATGATGGTCAGTGCCACGGTATCGGTTGCGCCAATAACTTCGTTGCCATAGTGGAGAGACGGATCGCCAGCCTTGAAGGTCGGCAGAATCCATGCGAAGAAGTTATTCATCAGGTAACCGAGCATGCCGAAGACGCCGCCGACCATTAGCACGTCAGAACGCGCCAGGCCTGCGAGCGGGCTCACGATATCTCTACCGTTTACCCCTTGCGGCATTGCTCCTACCTTAGCTGCGTAGGCAGCACCGGCCGCACCTCCAAGGAAGGCGATGTGCGGTCCGAAGACCGGGCCGAAGACGACCGAGTTCATGTACGGGGCTGCATCAATACCAGCCATGTACACACCGAGGCCGGTGAGGTACAGGAGACCGGTGAAAATAAAGGCTGTCTGGCCACCGATTGCGGCACCGAAGGCGCCACCTCCGAAGGCCGCGATAAGCCAAAAGATATCAATTTCCATGTTGCGTTCCTTTGTCAGGGTGTGATGACGTGAACTTCCGCTACACAAACCGGCGTTGGTAAGTATCGCGATCGTTCTAGCCGGAAACCTGCCTTTTCGAGGCCAGAGCGCTTTTGCAAATCTAGTTACCTCACTGTGACCAGATTTCCACCTAGCACATAACGTAGCACCGGGCTTGATAGTTTTCACATAGGTCATGAAGAATGCACGATGTTGCGCATGAAATCTTGCACTGAAATGTGTTGCAGGACACGTCGGCGCCACATGAATAAAACCGCGAGCATCCGCCAGTTTCTGCGGAGAATCGCCATATTTACACCTGTGGTAACTCGCCGGGTCAAATTGGTAATTCACTGAATTCGTGTGAAAACGGCACCGTTTTTCACACGCCGACATCGAAAGAATCACCCATGCGTGGGCGCTGCGCCGCACCGCCGAGCGCCGCACCCGCGCCGCACCCCCACTGCGCTCGGCACAGACTCCAAACGGGGTGGTCTCGATGTCTCGAGACCACCCCGCGTCGCTAGCTATGTCCCCGTTGAGGGACTAATCGGTTCGCGTTCCGCCGCCGTCGTGGACGGGCTCACCCGCAGGCTGCGCGCCGTCGTCGTCGCTACCGGACGGACCGACCGTCGTCGGCTGCGCAAGACCAATAATCTCCTCGTTCTCCTGCGCGGGCTTCACGCCCTTGGGCAGCTGGTAATCCGAATCGTGGCCGGTGAAGGTGAACGTCTTCGGCGTCGCCTCTTCATCGACGTCGACGACGATCGTCTGGCCCTTCTCGAACTCACCGAACAGGAGCTTCTCCGAGAGCATGTCCTCGATGTCGCGCTGGATCGCGCGGCGGAGCGGACGCGCGCCGAGGACCGGGTCGTAGCCGCGGTCGGCAAGTAGGCGCTTGGCCTCGTCGGTCAGCACGATCGACATGCCCTGGTCCCACAGGCGGGCGCCGAGCTTGCCAATCATGAGGTCGACGATCTCGAGGATCTCGTCCTTGTTGAGCTGCGGGAAGACGATGATGTCATCCACACGGTTCAAGAACTCGGGGCGGAAGTGGTTCTTCAATTCCTCGCCCACGCGGTTCTTCATGCGCTCGTAGGAGGTCTGTGTGTCGGCGTCGAACTGGAAACCAGTCTGGACGCCCTTCGCGATGTCCTTCGTTCCAAGGTTCGTGGTCATGATGATGATCGTGTTCTTGAAATCGACCACGCGACCCTGCGAATCCGTCAGACGGCCTTCCTCGAGAATCTGAAGGAGCGAGTTGAACAGGTCCTGATGGGCCTTCTCGATCTCGTCGAACAGCACCACGGAGAACGGCTTGCGGCGCACCTTCTCGGTGAGCTGGCCGCCCTCTTCGTAGCCGACGTATCCCGGAGGGGCACCGAACAGTCGCGAGACCGTGTGCTTCTCCGAATACTCGGACATGTCGAGGGTGATGAGCGCGTCCTCGTCGCCGAACAGGAATTCGGCGAGGGCCTTAGCGAGCTCCGTCTTTCCGACGCCGGTCGGGCCAGCGAAGATGAACGAGCCGCCGGGGCGGTTCGGATCCTTCAGGCCCGCGCGCGTTCGGCGGATCGCCTGCGAGAGCGCGGTGACGGCCTCGTTCTGGCCGATGACGCGCTTGTGCAGCTCGTCCTCCATGCGCAGGAGCTTCTCGGATTCGGCCTCGGTGAGCTTGAAGACGGGGATGCCTGTGGACATGGACAGGACCTCCGTGATGGTGTCCTCATCCACGACCGAGACGACGTCGAGGTCCCCTTCCTTCCACGCCTTCTCGCGCTCGGCGCGCTTCTCGGTGAGCTGCTGCTCCTTGTCGCGTAGAGCGGCGGCCTTCTCGAAGTCCTGGCCATCGATGGCGGCTTCCTTCGTGCGTTTGACCTCGGCGATTTCGTCGTCGAGCTCGCGCAGCTCCGGCGGGGCCGTCATCTTCTGGATGGCTAGGCGCGCGCCGGCCTCGTCGATCAGATCGATCGCCTTGTCCGGGAGGAAGCGGTCATTGATGTAGCGGTCCGAGAGCGTTGCCGCCGACTCGAGGGCGTCATCCGTAATCGTGACTCGGTGGAACGCCTCGTACCGATCGCGCAGACCCTCGAGGATCGCGATGGTCTCCTTGACCGTCGGCTCATCGACCTGGATCGGCTGGAAGCGGCGCTCGAGCGCGGCGTCCTTCTCAATGTGCTTGCGGTATTCATCGAGCGTGGTGGCGCCAATGATCTGGAGCTCGCCACGGGCCATCATGGGCTTGAGCAGCGAGGCCGCATCGAGTGCGCCTTCCGCCGCGCCAGCGCCCACGAGGGTGTGGACCTCGTCGATGAACAAAATGATGTCACCACGCGTGTTGATCTCCTTGAGGATCTTCTTCATCCTCTCCTCGAAATCACCGCGATAGCGCGAGCCCGCCACGAGCGAGCCCATGTCGAGCGAGTAAAGCTGTTTGTCCTTGAGCGTCTCCGGCACGTCGCCTGCCGCGATTGACTGCGAAAGACCTTCGACGACGGCGGTCTTACCCACACCGGGCTCGCCGATCAGGACGGGATTGTTCTTCGTGCGGCGCGAAAGCACCTGCATAACGCGCTGCGTCTCGTTGTGACGGCCAATGACCGGATCAAGCTTGTTCTCGCGAGCAGCCTGCGTGAGGTTGCGGCCGTACTGGTCGAGCACCGTGGATCCAGCCTTCTGGCCTTCGCGGGCAGCGCCCGGTCCGACTCCGACCGCTTCCTTACCCTGGTAGCCCGAGAGCAGCTGGGTGACCTGCTGGCGCACGCGCGGCAGATCCGCCCCGAGCTTGACGAGCACCTGAGCGGCGACGCCGTCCTGCTCGCGGCACAGACCGAGCAGCAGGTGCTCGGTGCCGATGTACGAATGGCCGAGCTGGAGGCCCTCACGCATCGCGTACTCAAGAACCTTCTTGGCGCGTGGCGTGAACGGGATGTGTCCCGACGGCTGCTCCTGGCCCTCGCCGATGATCTCGATGACCTGCTCGCGGACGGCGTCGTAGGACACGTTCAGCGACTCAAGAGCCTTGGCCGCAACTCCCTCACCCTCCTTGATCAGGCCAAGCAGGATGTGCTCGGTGCCAAGGTAATTGTGCTTGAGGTTTCGCGCAGATTCCTGGGCGAGCACGATGACTCGCCTGGCGCGATCTGTAAACCGTTCAAACAATTTTGGTCTCCTCTTAAATACTTTCGCACGGGGCATGTGCGTACACCCCTGCGATCCCTCACCCACCTTAGCGACCGAATCGCCGCGTTTATTCGCCGTTTCGCCGCTGGCGTGACTCGCACCTATGAGCGAAACCGCCCGGCCCCAGCCAGCCCGGCCCCGGCCAGCCGGCCACCCGCATCACCTTTTCCGCAACCCGGGCAGCCCGCCTACACCCAGCCTCGCGCACCTGCGCACCCTTTTCCGCAACCCGGGCAAGTTCCAACCAAACCGGGCAGGAACTTCCTGCACCACTTAGCAAGAACCTGCACCACTTACAGCGCCCACCCCGGCAATAGCCCGGCTCCAGCCCGCCCGCTCACCACCCGGCCAACCGCCCACCACCCGGCCGCCCGCCCGCCAGCCCAGCCGGCCTAACCACCGCGCCTAGTACGGCAGACCATACGGGCGCATGTCGTTCAGCCACCGCTCAAAAGCCTGGGCCGTGATCACGTTCTTCCACTCGATCCGGTACGACTGAATGCCCACCTGCCGCAACGCGCGCTGGCGCCGTGCTTCGTCGGCCATCGCCTCATCGAACGACTTCCCATTTCGCATCAGCGGATTCGAAATCTTCTCAAACCCATCAAACTCAACGTTCGTGCCGGTGGAATTGTCAAAGAAATCCATCCGATACCTCCGCCCGATCAAGAGCGCCATCACCTGCGGCTCAAAGCCCGAAATACCAGCCTCATAAAACCGCCACCGCGTGAGCGACTCCCCCGGCGATTCAATGCGCGGGTCCATCAGCTCCAGCACCAACCGAGCATTCCCGATCCCCGCCACCGGCCCGAGCTTTTCCACGATCGCGGCTACCTGCTCGCTGGTGCCCAGCCCGTTGTGCAACATGAAGTCCGCGACGATCAGCCCGTCCTCCATCCCTTCCCACCGGGCAAGATCCACGACCGTCTGCGCAATGGACGACACCTGCAATCCCGCCAGCTCTACCGTCTCCGGCGCAACGGTCACACTGCGCGTTCTCGAGAAGGTCGTCGTCGAATGCAACTGCTGCGGCGGCACCTGCCGCTGCGCCTTTTCCGGGTGCTCCGATACCGTGGGCAACCCTAGGATGTGCGCGGCGGTGAGCCCCGCGAACGAGACGAGGCTCGAATGTTCACAATCCCGCCGACGCCGGTCCACATAATCGACAAGTCTCAGGACGGCGTCGTGCTCCTCATCCCACCGCGCCTTGGACTCCTCCGGCAACCGCGTTGCGAACCCGGGAAAAGTCCGCGTCCGCCCCTCTGCAAGTGCCTTCTTCCAGAAGTCCTTTTCCTTAACCTCGTGCGTCTCGCCAAACCGGATCGACGAATTCCGAATCGCTCGAAACTCCGCCGCCCGCGTGGCGTACCACGGCCCGGCAGCGTCATCGTGCTCGACCCGCGGCGAACTCACAATCTGGATCCGCTCCGCCTGACCACCCACGGGCACCCCTTCCACGTTGACTCACATTCGTGAGCCGAGCCTATGCCTTTGTAGCATCGCCGGTCCGACGCCAATGCCCGAATGTGGATATCTCGTTCGTTTGGCTCCCTGTGGACAGAAGTTTCGTCTCTTTCACGACGACGGTCGGGCCCGT
>NZ_JBHWPL010000048.1:0-2943 GCF_043424875.1 Trueperella sp.
AACATGCCCACGGCCATTTGAGAAACGACCGTGAAGATGATCATGGGGAGTTCATGCAGATTCATTAGATCTCCTTCGGGTTAGCGATCGAACCAGCGGAGGAATCCCACGGCTGCGAATCACGATGTGGTTTGATAACCAGACGCGGCTTCGTGGTTGAAGGATCAGGCAAAGGCGCGGTGGCGTCTTCGGTACCGTATTGGGCACGAAGTTCGTTGATCGGGCCCCAGTCCAGAGCGCGCGAGGGGCACGCTTCGACGCACGCCGGGTCTTGTCCCTGTTCGCGATAGTCATAACACAGGTCGCATTTGGTCATCTGGCCAACTTCGGCGTTGAACTGCGGTGCTCCGTAGGCACACGCCCACTCGCAGTAGCGACATCCCACGCACTTGTCGGGATCTACGTAGACGGTGCCGTCGTCGCGCCGGCTCATCGCCGTCGTTGGGCAGACCGTCATACAAATTGCGTCCTCGCAGTGATTGCACGCGATAGACGTGTAGTACGAGAAAATGTTCGGAGTGACGACGTTGCCATTCTTACTCCACGAACCGCCCGAGTACTCAACCACACGGCGCCAATTCACGCCAAGCGGGAGATCGTGCTTATCCTTGCACGCAATCTGGCACGCCTTACAACCGGTACAGATTTCTTGGTCGAAGAAGAAGCCGTAATTTGCTCCTGCTTGAGTCAATGTCTCAGTCATTAGTTCTCCTCAGGCATTCCGACAGCGTCTGCGCTGTACGGCTTGTAGTAGTGGTCTTCGATCGTCTCAAGCGCGCCCGCGCCTGCCTTGGTGACCTGTGCGAGCACGGTGTGGCTCGGCAGACCCTTGGCAAGTGGGGTGGGGTGTAGCGAGGTGAGCGTGTTGACGGATCCACCGACGTCGACAGGCTTGTCAGCGTTCGTTCCGTCTGGCAGAGAGAAATCTGCTGACGGCAGAGGCTTGTACCAAGCACCTTGCGGGATCGAAACAGAGCCCGGAATGATGCGAGGCGTGACGTATGCGCGTAGCTGCACCGTGCCGCGTTCATTAAACACGAACACCGCGTCACCATTGTCAATTCCACGCTCCTTGGCATCAATTGGATTGAGCCATGCGGTCTGGGTGTGCGCCTCTTTCAAAAGTTCCACATTCCCGTAGCTCGAATGCGTACGGCCTTTGAAGTGGTGGCCAATTACTTGGAGCGGATATTTCTCGTTCTCACGAGCCTCCAGTGCGCCTTCCCACGTAGCCGTAAACTCGGGGAGAGGGGTGATGACGTCGCCCGGAAGTTCTTCGCGGAATGTTCCGAACTCCCATGCTTCCGCCAACTTTGCGAGCCGATCTGAGTAAATCTCGATCTTTCCTGACGGTGTGTCAAGCGGATTACCGTCGGGGTCCTCGCGGAAGTCGGTCATGGACACGACCGGGCCGGCGTTGCGGCGGTAGATGCCCATTTCCTTCCACTCATCCCACGTGGGCAGTTCCGGATCTTCTGCACGTGATTCGTCGATCGTTTGGCGGAGCCAATCCTCGCGGGACTTGCCATCGGTGAACTCTTCTTCGATGTCGAGCTTGGCTGCCAGTTCTGTACAAATATCGAAGATCGACTTCGTCTCGTACATCGGCTCGATCGCCTGCTGCGAGACGATGCCGTAGGCCATCGGGCCACCATTTTGACCGTTGTGGAAGTCGAATTCTTCCGAGGTCGAGGTGCCGGGCAGGATGTAGTCCGAGTAGCGGGCCGAGACCGTGTACATGATGTCGCACGTGACGATCAGTTCCGCCTTCGACTCGTCCTGGAGGATGGCAACCGATTCGTTATTGTTACCCGTCTGATTGACCAGCGAATTCGAACCGTACTGGAAAACCGCCTTGATAGGGACCTCGAGGCTGGTGTTCTCCGGATTCCCGTCGTCGTCAATCGGTACCTTGAGGGCGCGGACGCCCGGGCCAGGCTTCATGCCGACCGCGGAGTTATAGGTGTCCATCTCCGGGCCGTGCTCGATGGCGTCCAGCCACGAGAAGCACGAAATGATCTTGTCTGACGGATTGGGATGCTGGGTGTAGAACGGATTCGCGATGGCGAGTCCGGAGGAAGCTTCGCGGGCGCCCGTGCCACCACCGGGGATGCCGGGGTTACCGGTCACGCACGCGAGGAGGAAGATCGCCCGCGCCGTGTTCTCGCCGTTGGCGTGGCGCTGCGGGCCCCAACCCTGCGTGATTGCGCACGGCTTGGCATTGGCGATTTCACGTGCGATGCGCCGGATCGTCGCGGCGTCCACGCCCGTGATATCGGCAGCCCATTCGGGAGTCTTCTCGACGCCGTCCGGTCCCTTACCTTCGAGGTAGGAGCGGTAGGAGGCGTTCTCGGGAGCGCCTTCGGGCATGTGGTCCTCGTCGAAACCAATGCAGTACTTGTCGAGGAACTCTTGATCGTGGAGGTCCTCTTCGACCATCACGTAAATCATTCCCGCGATCAGCGCGGCGTCCGTGCCGGGGCGAAGGGCGACCCACTCGTCGCCAAGCGCCACCGAGGTTTCGGAATAGCGCGGGTCGACGACGATCGTGCGAACGCCGTTTTCCTTCTTAATCTGCTGGGACACAAACACGTGTCCGCCGCCCGACATGCGGGTCTCGAGCGGGTTGTTTCCGAACATGACCTGCAGCTTGGAGTTTGCGACGTCGTCCAGCGAGTTGGAGTTGACCCATCCGCCGTAGAAGTAGGGGTAGGCCTGGGTGATCGCCGTCGTCGAGTAATCGGAGTAGTGGTCGAGGTATCCGCCGTAGACCGACAGGAGCCTGGCCGGAGGGGTGGCCTCGGGCGGCCACGAGCACGCCATGACGGAGCCAAGCACGCCGGTGCCGTACTGGATGTAGAAGGCTTCATTGCCATAGCGGGACTTGATGTCTTCCATCTTCTCCGCGATCTCGGTCAGAGCCTGATCCCATGAGATCTCTTC